>JAYTSC010000158.1:0-3360 GCA_043745885.1 Bacteroidota bacterium
CAAAAGAAGACAAGCAGGAACCGACGAATGGTTTTATGATGAAAAAAATGGAGAAATTGTTCTTTGAGAAAAGAACAGTGTATTTGTGGGGACCTGTAGATGATAAGTCCGCAAAGGATCTGGTTTCAAAATTGTTATTATTGGATGCTGATAAGCCGGGGAAAGAGATAAAATTCTATATCAATAGTCCGGGAGGCGTGGTTACCAGTGGAATGGTTATTTATGATACCATGAAATTGATAGCTAGCCCGGTTAGTACCATTTGTATGGGACTTGCTGCCAGTATGGGTTCCATCTTATTGAGTGCAGGTACAAAGGGCAAACGTTTTGTGTATCCCCACGGCGAAATCATGATCCACCAGCCTAGTTTAGGAGGGTATTTTCAGGCAAACAGTGCTGATATTGAAATACAAGCTATTCAAATTAGGAAAACCAAGGTATTGGGAGCACAGATTTTGGCTGAAAATTGTGGAAAAACGGTAGAGCAAATCATGAAAGATTTCGATCGTGATTATTGGATGGATGCCCAGGAAGCTGTTTCTTATGGCATTGTAGACGCTATTTTAAAGAAAATTTAAGGCTTATTCACCCTTTTATAATAGCATTTCCCTAAAAAACCTTGTAGCGAGCCTTAACTGTAATAGATTTGCAACGATTTGGTGCAAAAGAATGTCTGTATATATGGTTTAGTTTGCAAGAAAAAATGAACTATGGCTAAAGCATCTCAATTACATTGTTCCTTTTGTGGCCGTAACCGCGATGAAGTAAAAATACTCATTGCCGGTCAGGATGGTCATATCTGTGAAAACTGCGTAGAGCATGCGCAAGAAATCATCGTTCAGGAGTTGACGAATAAAAAAGATGCCGATGGTAACAAAGCAAATTTTAAACTAAACGTACGCCGTCCGGCAGAAATCAAAAAATTTCTTGACGAATATGTGATTGGACAGGATGATGCCAAAAAGGTATTGGCTGTTGCCGTCTATAATCATTACAAAAGAGTAAACAGCAAACAACAGACCGATGAAGTTGAAATAGAAAAAAGCAACATCATTATGGTTGGTGAAACAGGGACCGGTAAAACCCTACTTGCAAAAACCATTGCGCGTTTACTAAATGTTCCTTTTGCTATTGTGGATGCAACCGTATTTACTGAAGCTGGTTATGTAGGCGAAGATGTAGAAAGTATGCTTACTCGTTTATTACAAAACTGTAATTACGACGTAACAGCGGCCGAACGTGGTATTGTTTATGTAGATGAATTAGATAAAATTGCTCGTAAAGGAGACAATCCTTCTATTACCCGTGATGTAAGTGGGGAAGGGGTTCAACAAGGTTTATTAAAAATGTTAGAGGGTACTGAGGTATTGGTTCCCCCACAGGGTGGAAGAAAGCATCCAGAACAAAAAATGATAAAAGTAGATACTAAAAATATTCTTTTTATCTGCGGGGGTGCTTTTGATGGTATTGATAAAGTAATTGCCAGAAGGGTAAACACCAACGCCATTGGTTTTAGTGTAAACAAGGAAGAACAGGAACACCAGCGTAAAAACCTGTTGAATTTTATCAATGCACAAGACCTGAAAAGTTTTGGCCTGATACCTGAATTACTTGGTCGTTTACCGGTTATTACCCACCTGAATCCATTGGATGCGGAAACTTTGAGAAGTATTTTAACGGAACCCAAAAATTCATTGATAAAGCAATTCACGCGTCTTTTTGAAATGGAAGGCATTGAACTTAAGTTAGATGAAGCCGTTTTAGAATTTATGGTGAAAAAAGCTTTAGAATACAAATTAGGAGCCAGAGGGCTAAGAAGTATTTGCGAAAGTATTTTAACGGATGCGATGTTTGAGCTGCCGGGAACGGAAATCAAAACACTGCATATTACACTCGACTATGCAGAACAAATGTTTGGCAAAAGCAAACTAAGTGTATTGAAAGTTGCCTGAGTTTAGATTAGGAGTCTTATAAAACCAATATGCAGCGATGGGAATAACTTCTTATCGCTTTTTTGTGTGTAGCCATTAATATTGCATTGCAAACTCTGAACCTCAAACTAAGCAATATGAACGAATTACTTGATCGTCTAATAAAAGAAGCAGGATTAAATCAGCAACAAGCACAGAAAGCAATTGAAACCGTTGCGGATTTTGTAAAAGAGAGATTCCCCATGTTGGGAGGTGCTGTAGATCAGATCTTCGGCGCGGGAAATAAGAATGATGAATAATGTTTTTTAGCAAGATTTGTTGTAACAAGGTTTGTGTCCTCACAAATCCCAGCACAAATTGATGAAAATCTCTATAATAGAATGCTTCATTCATCATTCAACCACAAATGTTCGAAAGAGCCTATGAGTATTTGTTTCACACAAAGACATAAGGAGCTAAGGAGCAAAGATCTTCTTGGCGACTTATTTCTTCTTTCTTTTCTTTGCGTGATTTTTTTGAATACCTGTGATCATTCCACGAAGGATGGATGTTAATTTCAACTCAAGTGATAGGGCATTTTATGGTGAAGGTACTTCCTTCCCCTAGCGCACTCTCCATTACCAATTCTCCATTGTATTTATACATAAGATCCCTGCAAAGCATTAGACCAAAACCACTGCCTTTTTCAAATGCTGTTCCGATTGTATTATAGTAAACTTTAGAATTTACTTTTTCTATGGCGTCTTTTGACATCCCAATTCCTGAATCTTTTACAGAAAGAAAGAATGTATCATCGATAATATTTGCGCTTAATTCAATCAAACTATTTGGTTTAGAAAACTTGATGGCATTGCTGATCAGATTGCGGCAAACGATTTTAATCATTTCTTTTTCAACTGTCAGAAATATCGATTTATCGATTAGGTTCCTTATCTCTATTTTCTTTTTTGTCAGTGGAATTCTTTGTTCTTCTTCCAGATTTTTGGTCAGTTGCCAAATGGCTACTTTTACTTTATTATCCGATTGCCCATTTAATTGACCTTTGATCCAGAAAAGTAAATTATCCAATAAAGAAGTAGTACCCAGGTATTGTGTTTCGAGTTGTTGAAGCAATTTTTCGGTTTCATGCGGTGGAATCATTCGCTGGTTAACTAAATTCAAAATGCCCTTAGTATTCACAAGAGGGGTTCGTAAATCATGTGAAATAATGGATAGTAATTTATTTTTTGTTTTAATATCCTCTTCTAATAATATGTTTTGGTTGACGATTTCTTTATTTAATTGATCAAGTGATGCCGAATTTTTTTCTATAATCTCGTTTTTTTGTTTTAATTCTTTGCCAAAAAAACGTTGGCGTTGATAATTCACCAATGCTAAAACTGCCAAAACAGCTACTATAATTAATATAAATGTTCCAATGGTAATAACC
>JAYTSC010000159.1:0-7321 GCA_043745885.1 Bacteroidota bacterium
AAGGTATCAAAGGAATAGGCAAAAAGTCGGCCGAAAGATTGATTCTTGAATTACGTGATAAATTATCAAAACAATCCTTAGATTCGGGCGTTGTTTTTACCGGAGCGCAAAAAGTGGATGTAGATGCAGTGAATGCATTGATTGCTCTAGGACTTGGCAGGCCTATGGCAGAGCAAGCTGTTAAATAAACAACTAGTATGGTAACAGAAAATGCAAGTTTGGAAGATATTATTAAACAAGCACTTAAAAACCTTTAAGCTATCGGCTACATTTTTACTTAACCAGTTATCTCAAATTATCGAATCTACTTGTACCTAACTTAGCTTAGCTGTTTGAAGGCAATTCAAAATTTTGTTGGTATTTCACTTTTGTGGTTAATAGTTTTTAGTGGCTATTCTCAACAAAAAGACACCAGTCACTATCCAATTAGTGACAGGCGGGGGGATCCTGTGTCTAACCAGAGCAAAAACCCTTTTGATATTCGTGATTCTAAATTGATTAAAAAGAATATTGAATATGACCCCAAAACCAGGCAATATTTTGTAACCGAAAAAATTGGAAATAAATATTATCGCGTTCCCACTGCCTATACTTTTGAAGAATTTTTACGATTAGAAGCGAAACGGTCAGAATCTGAATATTTTAAAAAAAGAGCTGCCGCTTTAACCACTTTAAATCTGAAGCCATTAAGACCTAAAATGCAGACCTATGACAAATTGTTTGACCGCATTTTTGGAACCTCAGGGAATGGATTAAAAGTAGATATTCGACCTTCAGGTGAAGTAAATATTACAGCCGGATACCAGGGTCAAAATATAGAGAACCCAACTTTACCTGAAGCTGCAAGAAAGAATGGGGGATTTGATTTTGACATGAGCGCTAAAGTAAATGTGAATGCAAATATTGGAGATAAACTTAAATTTCCGATCAATTATAATACCCTTTCCAATTTTGGTTTTGATAACCAAATTAAGTTGGATTATAAAGGGATGGATGATGAAATCATCAAGAGTTTGGAAGCCGGAAATATTTCATTTCAATCAAGAAGTACATTAATACCCAGTGCGCAAAACTTATTCGGCGTAAAAACGCAATTACAATTTGGGAAAGTATTTGTTACGGGTGCCATTGCTACGCAAAAATCTACCCGCGAAACTTTAGGATTACAAGGTGGTGCTGCAACACAAATTTTTCAGAAAAAGTTGGATGATTATGAAGAGACTCGACACTTTTTATTAGGGCAATACTTTAAAAACACATTCAATAAAACCATGTCGAATTTGCCGGTTGTAAACTCGCAGGTTCAAATTCAGCGAATGGAAGTTTGGATTACCAACCGAAGTGGTGCAACTACTGAGGCGAGAGATATTGTTGGCTTGATGGATTTGGCAGAACCCAAACCGTATAATCCTTCTATTCGGTCTTTAGTATCTTCGGCATTACCACAAAATGGTGCAAACGATTTGTATGCTTCACTGGTAAGTAATTCGTCAGCCAGAAACCCTTCTGCCATTACTACTATCTTATTGGGAAAAGGGTTGAAGCCTGTAGATGATTATGAAAAAACATTTGCACGTAAATTAAATCCCTCCGAATACTTTTATAATCCGCAAGTGGGTTTCCTATCTATCAACGTACAATTGCAATCAGATGAGGTATTAGCAGTTGCTTATCAATATACCTATAATGGCAGGGTATTTCAAGTGGGTGAATTTTCACAAGATGTTGCCCTTGATTCAACAAGGGGTGTACAAAAAGAATTATTTCTTAAATTATTAAAAGCCACTTCTCAAAGAGTTGAATTACCTACATGGGGATGGATGATGAAAAATGTTTACTCTTTAGATCTTTTTGGAGGAATACAAAGAGAAGATTTTAAATTGAACGTTTTATATGAAGAACCCAGTGGCGGATTAAAAAGGTATTTACCGGAAAGTTCGCCAAGTGTTGATGGGAAACCTCTCTTGAAAATATTACAATTAGATAGATTGAATAACCGAAACGACCCGCAACCGGATGGGGTTTTTGATTATGTAGAAGGCTTTACTATTTTACCACAAATGGGTCGAGTTATTTTTCCTGTGTTAGAACCTTTTGGTCGGGATCTGGATACGCTTGCATTTTCTGGAATGCCTGTCTCTGTAAAAAAGAAATATGTGTATTACCAACTATATGATTCCATAAAAGCAATTGCACAAACTTATGCAAACCTGAATCGATTTTTAATGCAGGGCCAAGTAAAAGGCAGTTCAGGTGGAGCTGAAATTTCATTAAATGCTTTTAACGTTCCACCAGGATCCGTTACGGTTACTGCCGGTGGACAGGTTTTAAGAGAAGGGATGGATTACACGGTTGACTACAATTTAGGTTCCGTTAAAATAATCAATGCAGGTATCCTAAGCTCCAATGTTCCTGTAAAAGTTTCTTTTGAAAACAATGCAGGATTCGGAGTACAACAAAGAAATTTTATGGGATTTCGGTTAGATTATCTGGCCAGTAAAAAATTAGCCATCGGCGCTTCCATGGTTCGTCTTTCTGAACGCCCTTTCTTTACAAAAATGGGTTATGGAGAAGATCCCATTAACAATGCCATGTATGGTGTAGATGTTAGTTATCGATCAGAACTTCCGGGGCTTACCCGTTTTTTAGATAAACTTCCTTACTATTCTACAAAAGCCAAATCATCCATCACTGCTTATGGAGAAGCGGCACTATTGAAACCGGGACACCCTCCCCAGATAGGTGCAGGTGATGCCGGATTGATTTACATTGATGATTTTGAAGGAACCCGAACAAGTATTGATCTTCGTTTTCCATTAGTTGCCTGGGCATTGGCATCAACGCCACAAGGGAATCCTAAATTTCCGGAAGCCACATTAAATGATTCAATTGATTACAACTTTAATAGGGCAAAATTAGCCTGGTATAATATTGAACCTAATTTGCAGGATAGAAACAGTCTGAGCAATCCTTTAAGAAAAGACTTAGCAGAATTAAGTGATCCAAGGGTTCGACAAGTATTTACCAATGAACTGTTTCCACAAAGAACCACTAACATCACCGATGTTCAATCATCTACATTCGATCTTGCCTATTATCCAAGAGAAAAAGGTCCATACAATTTTGAAACAAAAAAAACTGAAATTGATGCCAATGGAAACTTAACCAGACCCGCCAGTAGATGGGGTGGATTAATGCGGGCCATTGACCAAACCGATTTTGAAACAGGGAACATTGAATTTATTGAGTTCTGGACACAGGATCCTTTTATTAAATATCCAAATAGTAAAGGAGGAAAAATGTTTCTGAATTTTGGGAATGTGAGTGAAGATATCTTAAAAGATGGGAAGAGGTTTTATGAAAATGGAATGAATACCCCAAAAATTCCAACAGCAGTGGATAGTAGTAATACCTGGGGTAAAACACCCATTAATCCCATACAAATAACACAGGCATTTAGCAATGATCCCGATGACAGGTCCTACCAGGATGTAGGATTTGATGGTTTAGATGACAATGGAGAGCGTAGAAAAAAGGATTATGTTTTAAAAAGAATCGAAAATAACTTCGGAGTCAATTCGCCCTTGTATATTAAAACGCTCATTGATCCATCTCTTGATAATTATAAGTGGTATAGGGATCCCAGTTTTGATTTGCAGGGAACCGGTATTCTGGGGAGGTATAAAAATTATAATAATCCACAAGGGAACTCGCCCATTTCAAATACCGGTGGTCAATTTACTTCTGCTGCAACCCTTTATCCCGATAACGAAGACCTAAACCGCGACAATACTTTAAATGAAACAGAATCATATTACGAATATGAAATTCAATTAAAACCCGGAATGGATGTAGGCATTACACCTTATATCACAGATAAAAGAAAAGTGGTTGTAAATTCTGCAGATGGAGTAAGGCGAACCGAAAACTGGTTTTTATTTCGGGTACCAATTAAAGGATATACAAGAAAAGTGGGGAATATTCCTGATTTTAAGTCCATACGATTCGCCCGATTATATTTATCTGATTTTGAAGATTCTATTATATTGCGTTTTGCAAGATTGGATTTGGTAAGAAACCAATGGCGACAGTTTATTTTTAATGTGGATACTACCGGTTCATACACACCCATCAATAATGCAAGCGGTACCTCACTCAATACTTTAGCTGTTAATCTGGAAGAAAACAGTAGTCGGCAACCGGTTAACTATTTAATGCCTCCTGGAGTGGAACGCGTTCAATTGCTTAGTAATAATGGTGTTAATATTCAGCAAAATGAGCAGTCATTAAGTTTAAGAATAAACAACCTTTTATCCGGAGAATCCAGAGCCGTTTTTAAAACACTCAATCTGGATATCAGGCAGTATGGTAAACTATCCATGTACATTCATGCTGAATCAATTACCGGACAAAGACCTGTAAAAGATAAAGAGATGAATGCCATTGTACGAATTGGGCAGGACTTTCTGAATAATTATTATGAAATTAAAATTCCTTTAAAAATAACGCCTCCAGGAACCTACTCTAGGGCACAGGAAGAAATCATTTGGCCAACAGAAAACAACCTTGATTTTAGTCTTCGAGCCTTAATTGATTTGAAATTAAAAAGAAATAATTCAGGGGCATCTGTTAATAAAATATTCAGAGAATTGCTTGATAATAAAACCATTTCCATCTTGGGCAATCCCAATCTGGGTGAAGTAAGGGGATTGATGGTGGCTATTGAAAACCCCTTAAAACTAGATGGTTCATTAATCAGTACAGAGGTATGGGTGAATGAATTACGTTTATCTCAATTAGATGAAAATGGCGGTTGGGCTGCTTTAGGAAGAGTGGATCTTAATATGGCTGATTTAGGAACATTAAATATATCTGCAAATACCTATACACAAGGATTTGGTACGATAGAGCAAAGAGTGAACGAAAGAAAAAAAGACAATCTTCTACAGTTTGATATTGCTACCAGTATTGATGCCGGTAAATTACTTCCCAAAGGATTAGGGCTTTCATTGCCAATTTATGCTGGGATCAACAGAACAGTGTTAACACCCCAATTCGATCCGTATGATCAGGATATAAAATACAAAGAAAAATTAACTTCCGCACCCAAAGAAAAACGAGACTCAATTAGTAGTGCTGCCCTCGATCAAATAACGATAAAAACGTTTAACCTTACCAATGTTAGGTTTCAACCGGGGAAGAATAAACCCTCTATATTAAGTCTCAGTAATTTTGATTTTAACTACGCATATTCAAAATATACACATAATAGTCCTATCATTTTGCAGAATAATGTTACAAAGGAAAGAGGCGGCTTTGGTTATACTTATGCCGGTCAAGCAAAATATGTAGAACCCTTAAAGAAAGTCATCCGTACCCAAACCCCATGGCTGGCATTATTTAGAGATCTTAACTTTAATTATATGCCATCCTTCCTCAGTTTTAGAGCTGATATCAACCGGCAGTATGGTGAATTCATTCCCCGTATCGTAAATACATTAGATAGTAAAGTAGAAAGGGTAGATACCACGTATGATAAGTATTATACTTTTGACCGCTTTTATGGTTTGCGCTGGGATATTATGCGCTCTTTAAATTTTGATTTTAACGCAACCAATAATGCCCGGATTGATGAACCCTATGGAAGATTAAACACAAAAGAAAAAAGAGATACCGTTAGAGATAATTTTTTTAGCGGAGGAAGAAATACTTTGTATCAACAAAAAGCCACATTGAATTATAATATTCCGTTTAATAAACTTCCTTTAACCGATTGGATAAATGCCCGTTATAGTTATGGTACTTCTTACAACTGGATTGGGTCCAGTCGTTTAGCTATTCACTTAGGGAATACCATTGAGAATTCACAGGAAAATAATTTTAATGCAGCTTTTAATTTTGCCAGTTTGTATAATAAATCTAAATGGTTAAGAGCACTGGATAATGTACCTGCTCCTAAACCTAAAGTAGATCCTAAAAAACCTGCCGAAGTAAAAGATACTCCTAAACAAACTGCCTTAGGAAATGAAATACCAACAAAAGAAGAAATTGTTAAGGGACTGAAAGGAAAGAAAAGAAGAGAGGCTTTAAAAAAATGGAGAAAATTAAAGCGGGATGAACGAACTGCACAAAGATTGCAAAAAACGAATGAACCCACCGAGTTAAATGGATTTACCAGAGTTGCCGGTAAACTGATTACGATGGTTAGGAATGTAAATGTGCAATATTCTGCCAATTACAGAAGCCGTGTTCCGGGGTATATGGATAGTACCCGGTTTCTTGGGCAGAACTGGAATTCAATGGCACCCGGTCTCGATTATGTATATGGAAAACAACCGGATACCGGTTGGCTTAATCAAAAAGGTAGACAAGGTTTAATTACCCATGATAGTACTTTCAATTTTTTGTATCGCCAAAGTTTTGAACAACGTTTTAGTATTACTGCCCAACTTGAACCCATCAGGGAGTTTACGATTGATATTAATTTAGACAAAACATTTACGAAAGACTTTTCGGAATTGTACAAGGATACGACTGGGTTTGCAGGACTTCATCATTTGAACCCTCAGGCAAATGGTGGTTTTAGTATTTCTTATATTGCTTTCAATACTTTGTTCAACACCCAAAATCCGAATGAAATTTCAGAAACCTTTAAAGCTTTCGAAAATAACCGTTTGATTATTTCCAAAAGAGTTGCTGAATTAAATCCTTATTGGCAGACATTACCTGCAGGACAAAAATTTGCAACCGATGGCTATGCAAAGGGTTATAACCGTTATGCACAGGATGTGCTTGTTCCGGCATTTATTGCGGCATACACAAAAGAAGATCCTCATGGCATTTCATTAATCAACCAATCAAATCCAAATATTAATTCCAATCCATTTAGTGGTTACTTGCCAAAGCCAAACTGGAAGATGACCTATACCGGTTTAAGTAAGTATCCATCTATCGCTTCAGTTTTTAGCAATATCATTATCACGCATGGCTATAATGGAACATTAAGTATGAATAGTTTCAATAGTGCTTTATTGTACCAAGATCCTTTCCGTTTTAGTGCTCCTGGTTTCATTGATACGGTGAGTGGAAATTATATCCCTTATTTTCTGGTTCCCAATATTACTTTAAAGGAAGGATTTGAACCTTTAATTGGAATTGATGTAACCACCGTTGATCAACTAAATGTGAAATTTGAATACCGTAAAAGCCGATTGTTGAGTTTAAGTTTGATTGATTACCAGTTAACAGAAAGCCATAGCACTGAGTGGACTTTTGGTGCCGGCTTTCGTAAAAAAGGAGTAAGTCTGCCTTTCAAAATTCC
>JAYTSC010000160.1:0-1640 GCA_043745885.1 Bacteroidota bacterium
GGATATTTATTCAAAGGAACGGTTGGCGATGCATTGGCTCCATCAAAACGCCAGGTATACAATTGTTTTTGTGAGCCATCAGCCAAACGGGTAGTATCAGTAAACAGCGCAAAGGCATCGTTTAAACAAACTTCCGGTAAGATAAATCCCACTAAAGGAAGCGAATGAATATTGATTAATTTGGTAAGTGTATCGCTTTTACATCCCATAGAAGATTCAACTGCTAATTTAATCTTGTAATCACCCCAAAGTCCATATATTTCTTTAAAAGTGTTATTATCATACACATCGCGTATAGTTCCGTTACCCATTTGCCAGTATCTATGTGTAAGGGTGTCTAGATTTCCTTTCGATTTATCTGAAAAACTGATAGCATTTTTTTCACAAGTAAGGGAAGAAAAAATAAAATCAGCTATCGGCAAAGCATTTACCACCATTGTATCTTTTTGAACCGAAATGGAACCGGCAACCGGACAAGTATTGAAATCAACTAAGTTCTGAACGCTATAAATTGTGGTTGAGATAGGTGCGGCACTAAAAAAAGACAAAGACTGTTTTATAGAACGAAGTGTATCGTTTTTTATTCCATCTGAATATACCAAATCCCAGGGAGCTTTGCCGGTTAATTGAAAGGAAATATTCTTTACTGTACCAAGACAAAGCGAGTCATTCGATTTTACGAACTGAAGAGTGGGTAATACATGTATATCAACATTTACACTATCTATAGATATGCCACAGCCACTAATGTTTGCATTTACATAATATTTACCCGAATCGCTCATTGCTGCCTTAGGTATCACCGGATTATACAAGGTACTTGTAAAATTATTGGGACCTGTCCATTGATAGGTAACATTCGAATAAGGGGTTGCATACAACTGAACAGTAGAGCCAAAACAGGTAGTAGAGGTAACCACAGGTGATAACTGCACCTTACTGTAATTTGAAAAATAACCTAACCTTGTTCCTGTGCTTGATCCTCCATTTAAAAATCCTAAATGAAAAAGCCCCGAACTATTGGCTACAGAAGTAACTACTCCGGCAGGTATAATGGTATTGATAAAAGGAAGGTTAGTAAAATCAATCCTTGCAGCCATCCAAATGCCATTTGTTCCAGGAACATTTTGAAACATAGCTGGTGTAATAATTGAGGCGGTTCCGTTCAATGAAAAGTTGCCAATATCCGTTGCTTTACACAATATGTTCAAATAAAATAATTCAGCTGTAGAGCGAACAAATGAAACCGTTTGTGAACCTGTACATTTAATAGAAGGCAAAGAGGTTGTTGCCACTTCTTGTCCAACACCCGTAAATTGAAGTACATAAACAGGTTTTGTGGTGGTAATATATACACTGGCATTGCTTAACCTTCCCTCATAATATTGGCCTCGGTTAATGGTTTTAATGAAAATCCCATTTTCAGAAATCTGGGTACTGTCTTTTGTTGCCCATATATAATAGAAATCCTGATTAGGTATCGCTGCGTAATTGAGTGCACCCCGAATGATAATGAATTCGCTACCTGTATTAACTTCAGGTACTATTTGGTCGCCCACCAAATCATAATTCGGACTGAGAAAAATTGAATCATCATAAATCGTTACACAAACCGGTTTGTTGGCATTCAATGAAGATCC
>JAYTSC010000161.1:0-1981 GCA_043745885.1 Bacteroidota bacterium
GGCGGAATTACCTTGCACAAAACAATTACGAATACCAGAGGAAGTTTTGAATTATGGTCCATCGGATTGGAATACAGTGCTACCCCATGGACGAATTATCGTTTTTATGACCAACCCGATAACTATGTTTCAGATAGCTATCTCTGGAAATTTGGACTACAGTTTAGTCCCGACCCAATTTCAGGTAATAGTTATTGGGGTAATGTAAATTATCGTGCCGGCGCATTTTTAGGTAAAGACCCTGTTAATGCAGATGGATTAGGCATGAAACATTATGGGCTTTCTTTTGGTGCCGGCTTACCCATCAGAAAATGGAGATCTTTTGATAACCAATTTACCACTTTAAATACTGCCTTTCAGTTGGGCCAACGAGGATCAGCTGTTAATAATATCACAGAAAATTATCTACAAATATCTTTAGGTTTCAGTTTCACCGACCTTTGGTTTATTAAGCGGAAATATGATTAATAACCTAATTTCTATAAAAATTATGAAAGCAGCCCTATTAACCGGCTGTTTTTTTATGCTTGCCTGTGAGAACGATGTAAACGAAGTAAGAGAATTGGGTAAGAAAAAACCAAATATTGAAGAAGGAAGAAATATAAACAGCTACTTAAGTATGAATGGGAAAATGCGCGCCAGATTAACTGCTCCTTTGCTTTTGCGTTTTAATACTGATACAGGAAAAAAAACAGAATTCCCCAATTCATTACACGTTGATTTTTATAACGACAGTATGAAAGTGGAAAGTCAGCTCTCGGCTCAATATGGAAGATACCTGGAAAATGAAAACAAAGTTTATTTAAGAGATAGCGTAGTGGCATTCAATATTAAAGGGGATACATTATTTTGTAAAGAAATGTACTGGGACCAGACCCTCCAAAAATTTTATAGTAATAAACAGGTTATCATCAGCAAAGGTTTTAGAAGTAATCTTTTTATAGGCCTTGATGGCATGACCTGTAACCAGAACCTTTCCGAAATTCATCTTTTCAATATGAAAGAAGGTAGTTTTTTTACAGCACCGCCGGATACTACAGCTGCTAAATAATAAAATTTATATTATAGAATTAATAACTTGACTTACAAAAAATAAATTATGGAATATAGAAGAATGGGTCGAAGTGGGTTACAATTAAGCGTATTAAGCTTTGGTAGTTGGGTAACCTTTCATAAACAGATTAATGATAACATCGCTGATGAATTAATGGGCATGGCTTACGATAACGGTATCAATTTTTTTGATAACGCAGAAGTATATGCATTGGGCGAAAGTGAAAAAATGATGGGGCGTGTACTAAAAGCAAAAAACTGGGACCGAACCTCTTATACACTTTCTTCAAAAGCATATTTTGGATGGAGAGGGAAAAATAACAAACCCAATCAGACAGGATTAAGTCGTAAACATTTATTTGAAGCTTGTAACGAAGCATTGGGAAGATTACAAACCGATTACCTTGATTTATTTTTTTGCCACAGGCCAGATACAGGTGTTCCTATTGAAGAAGTGGTCTGGACGATGCACAATTTAATTCAAAAAGGGAAAATATTATATTGGGGAACCAGCCAATGGAGTGGTGCAGAAATTATGGAGGCCCACAGAGTAGCTGATCGTTGTAACCTAATTGCCCCAACAGTTGAACAACCTCAATACAATATGTTTGAGCGTTTTAAAATGGAACAGGATTATTTACCTGTATTTAAAAATTCCGGTATGGGAACCACCATCTGGAGCCCCTTAGCTGCCGGTTTTTTAACAGGAAAATACAATAATGGAATTCCTGAAGACTCAAGATTGGCGATGGAAGGTTTTGATTGGCTAAAAGACAGGTGGGTGGAAGATACCAAGTTAGAGAAAGTGAAAAAACTATCTATTCTAGCAAATGAGCTCAATGTTTCGCTTGCTGCCTTGTCTATTGCCTGGACTATTCATAACCCCCATGTCACTACTGCCATTTTAGGTGCTACCAAAAAAGAACAG
>JAYTSC010000162.1:0-6133 GCA_043745885.1 Bacteroidota bacterium
CAAAAAAGGTACAAATTGCATCAATTTCAACATTTTTATTTTATGTTTTTGTATATGCTATTATATGTATTCTGGATTTTCTTTACAGATTACAAGAAATATTTTTCCAAAAAAATTGGAAGTGTTCCCTTGAAAAAAATGAATACGGCAGACCATATAGAATTTTGGTTGGTTAAGGTTTTTCATGCAGCTGTTTATGTTGTAATACCTATTATCTATTTAGGGTTTGTAAACTGGTTAATCGGTTTCTTGGTTATGAGTATGGTAGCAGGCTTTATTTTAAGTATTGTGTTTCAATTGGCTCATACGGTTGAGCATACAGCGTTTCCAGTGGCAGATATTGATACCCATAAATTACCGGATGAGTTTGCCGCTCACCAAATTAAAACGACCGCTAATTTTGCAACACGTAATAAATTAATAAGCTGGTTAGTAGGTGGATTAAACTTTCAGATAGAGCATCACCTCTTTCCAAAAGTATCTCACGTTCATTACCCGGCTATCAGTGAAATTGTAAGGTCGGTTTGCAGAGAATATAAATTACAGTATATTGAATACCCTACTATGAGAAAAGCGGTAGCAGCACATGTTCGTTTCTTAAAACAGATGGGAAGGCATGATTTATTGGCTGTTTAATTTTTAAAGTAAAAGACAAATTGAAAAAGTCAAAATTTAGAGGATTTAAGAGAATATCTTAAAGCTTTTAAATTTTGACTTTTTACTTTCATTAATCTTATTTTTTTACTGCTTTCTTTTTTTTCGGTGCCGCTTTTTTCGCAGTTTTGGTAGCTGCTCTTTTGGTAGCTGTTTTCTTAGAAAAAGCATTGGGTACTTGTTCTTCAATCATCTTTTTTACCAATTCTATATCTATGGTAAGCACTTCTTCCGGTGTGTATTTAACGCCATCTGTTTTACGATACAATTTCAACATCTTTTTATTAAAGCGAATGAATGGACCCCATCTCCCATTTTCAATAGATATCTTTTCAGCCGGCCATTGAATAATAAATCGATTGGCTTCTTTATCAACTTTCTTTTCTATCAATACATTAATATCATTTTGACTAAGGTTTTCAAAATCATAGGCTCTCGGAACATTGATATACATATCATTCCATTTAATGAATGGTCCAAATCGACCCTTCCCTTTTGTTACGGATAATTCATTAAAAAAGCCAATAGGTGCATCTGCAAGTTGCTTTTCGCTAATTAATTGAATGGCGCGGTCAAGCTCCATTTCATATAGGTTTTCACCTTTTGGAATGGAGATAAACTGATCTCCCAATTTAATATAAGGACCAAACCTTCCTACATTTACGGAAAGCTCTTTTTCTTCAAATTGGCCAAGCATTCTGGGTAAGGAAAATAGCTGCATAGCTTCCTCCATGGTAATGGTCTCAATACTTTGTGTGGCATTGAGTTTGGCGAAACGAGGTTTTTCTTCCTCATTGTTACTATCACCAATTTGTACCATTGCACCATAACGCCCCATACGAGCAATTACTTTTTTACCGGTAGTTTCATCTACACCCAATTCTCTTTCCCCCTTAGCTCGTTCTGCATTTTCAAGTGTATGTTCTATCGATTCATGAAAAGGTTTGTAAAAACCATCTATCATGCTACTCCAAGCAATTTTACCTTCGGCAATAAGGTCAAACTCTTCTTCAATTTTAGCAGTAAAACCAAAATCCATCACTTTTGTAAAATGTTGCTTTAAAAAATCTGTAACCACCATTCCTAAGTCTGTTGGAAACAATTTATTTTTTTCAGCTCCGGTATTTTCCTGAATAATTTCTTTTTCTATGGCATCGTTCTTAGTTAAACGAAGCAAACTCATTTCTCTTTTAACCCCTTCTTTGTCGCGCTTCTCAACATAATTTCGCTTTACAATGGTTGTAATGGTTGGGGCATAGGTAGAAGGGCGTCCAATACCCAATTCTTCCAGTTTTTTTACCAATGCTGCCTCTGTATAACGAGCGGCAGGACGCGTAAATTTTTCACTGGCAGACATATGAACAAAATCCAGTTTTTGGCCTATAATTAAAGGGGGTAACATACCCTCAGTATTTTCCTCGTCTTCTTCGTCTTTTCCCTCAAGGTACACTTTTAAAAAACCATCAAATTTCATCACTTCTCCATTTGCTGAAAGTGTTTCTTTATTGGTACTGATATTTATTTTGGCGGTTGTTTTTTCAAACTCAGCATCACTCATTTGTGAAGCCATGGTTCTTTTCCATATTAATTCATACAAACGGCGAAGGTCCTCATCTGCTACAGTCAGATTGCTCATATAAGTAGGCCGTATGGCTTCATGTGCTTCCTGCGCATTTTCATTCTTATTCTTAAATTTTCTGGGTTGGTGGTACTGACTACCGTATGCTTTGGTTACCTGGTTGCGAATATCATCAAGGGCCGTATCACTCAAATTAATGCTGTCGGTACGCATATAAGTTATATTACCACTTTCATACAATTTTTGAGCAAGTAGCATGGTTTTACTTACACTATAACCCATTTTCCGAGATGCTTCTTGTTGTAGTGTTGAAGTGGTGAATGGTGCAGCGGGTGTTCGTTTTGCCGGTTTTACCTGAATATCTGTTACCTGATAACCGGCACCCTTGCAACTTTCTAAAAATGCCCTGGCATCTTTTTCGGTTGACATTTTATTGGGGCCATCTGCTTTAAATGTTACAGGCTTACTATTGATGTCTACAGCCTTAAAAAAGGCTTCTACTTTATAACTGCTTTCAGGGATAAAATTATTTATCTCCCTTTCTCTTTCAACAATCAGTCTAACGGCAACACTTTGTACACGCCCGGCACTCAGGCTTTTTTGCATACCAATTTTACGCCATAAAACAGGACTCAATTCAAAGCCTACCAGGCGGTCTAAAACTCTTCTTGCCTGTTGTGCATTTACCAGATCCATATTTATCTTACGCGGGTTTTCAACTGCTTTTTTAATGGCAGGGGCTGTAATCTCATGAAATACAATGCGTTTGGTTAGTTTTGGGTCAAGGCCCAGAACTTCTGCTAAATGCCAACTAATACTCTCTCCTTCACGGTCCTCATCCGATGCAAGCCAAACTTCATCTGCCTTTTTTGCCAGTTGTTTTAGTTCCCTAACCACCTTTTCTTTATCATCGGGCACTTTGTATCTGGGAAGGTAATTGTTGTTCACATCAATACCCATATCGTCTTTCTCCAGGTCACGGATATGACCATAACAACTCTTTACCTCAAAATCTTTCCCTAGAATCTTTTCTATGGTTTTGGCCTTTGCCGGTGACTCAACAATTAATAAATTTTTTGCCATATTTCCTGTCTAATCCGCCTCTAACGGAGCTTTTATCGAATTTTTCTTATTGACCAATCCAGTATAAAATTTCCTCCTAATTGGCGAAATTGGGGTAGGTCTTAGCCTGCAATATTAGTCGAAACCATCAAATCACAAAAAAAATCAGGAAATAGGTTGACAAAAAAAACGGACAATCTCACTACAAACTTTGTTGTCTTTATAGATTTTGCTATGTCCCAAGTGTTCGGTTATTAAGAAGGTCGTGTGCGGTAAATCCAGTTCCAGTAAGGGTTTCACGTCTTCAAATGTACAAATGGTGTCCTGTTTGTCATGAACCCATAATACAGGAGATTTTATTTTTTTAACCACCCGGCTAACAGAATAATAACTTACGGGCTGATCTGTTAGCTCATTAATCAGTTGCCGGAAAGCAAGTTTTACTTTTTCATCAGCAGGAATAATGGTAAAAAAATTCTCCAAAGCGCGTTCTGTTTCAGTGGCTGGTGCAATCAATACCAATTTCCTGTTTTCCATATTAGGTAGTTCCTCAAAAGCCAGGGATGCGGCTAAACCGCCTAAAGAGTGTCCCATAAACCCATAAAAAACCCCAAATAATGATTCGATCTTAATTAATGCGGTCTTGTATATATACGCATTAATCAATTTACCCTCGCTTAAGCCATGCCCAGGAGCATCGAAGGCATACACCTCAAAACCTTCTTTTTTGAGGGGTAAAATGTATTTTTCAAATTTGTATGCATAACTGCTAAATCCATGAACAATGAGTATTTTTTTTCCATTTGGATGTTCTGGTAACCAACGGAACCCCCTCAGTGTAGTTCCATCCATGTTTATGAAAAGCTTCTCAGCTTTATGAAAAATGGGGGGAGATTTTTTTTTGCTTTTGCCCGGATAAGGGGTACAAAACAGTTTATAAGCAGTTTCTGCCGCTTTTCGGGGTGAAACCATACCAATGGTTTTAAGTTTCGTTTTATAATAACCAATCAGCAGCTTTTGTTTTAATTTCAACTTCATAAGTTCAAAGATATGGTGGTTACAATTATTGGTTCGGGTAATGTTGCATCGGTTTTAGGAATGGATTTGTTGAAGAAAGGGCATAAAATTAATCAGGTATATAGCCGACATTACAGTAATGCTTTACAATTGGCAACAGAACTACAAGCAGAAGCTATTGCTGATTTATCATTCGTAAATGCGGGGGCCGATTTATATATGATTGCGGTATCTGATGATGCATTACCTGAAATAACTGAAAAATTGGTATTAAAAAATAAATTGGTTATTCATACCGCAGGTTCTATATCAAAAGAAGTATTAAATAAAGTAAGTACTAATTATGGTGTGGTTTGGCCTATGAAAATGATTCGAAAATCTATGACAACTCTTGGTCCTTTAACCATGGTTGTGGATGGAAGTTCAGAACCCGTCATTCAACAATTGGAAAAATTTGCATATGTTTTCTCATCAACTGTTACCAGGGCGGAAGACACAGTAAGAATTAAAATGCATATGTTGGCAGCTATTACAGCTAATTTTACGAATCACCTCTACCATTTAGCTGCAGACTATTGTAAGGCAGAAAATATTGATTTTAGGGTTTTCTATCCCATCATTGAGGAAACAGCGCAGCGTATTCAAGGAAAAAATCCTGGGACCCTTCAGGCCGGGCCGGCTTTCAGGGGTGATTGGCCAACTATTGAAAAACACCTGGCACTTCTAGCAAATTATCCGGAAACGAAAAAACTTTATAAGACCTTATCCGAGAGTATCCAATTTAGCTTCAGGGATGTTTCGACAGATATAAAAGATGGGGGTTGATCTACCGATAATCTAAAGTTTTCCCTAACTCGATTGGTTACTAAACTGTTCTAAGTTACTTTTGATGACCAAATGGGGGAAGTATGTATACAATTAAGATAACATTTGAACAAAAAGGAGTTGAGCCGATTTTGCTTTCTAATATTGTGAAGGACCAAAGTTTATTAGAGGTTTGTTTAGATAATAACATAGAATTACATCACAATTGCGGGGCAGTTTGTGCTTGTAGCACCTGTCATATATATGTAGATAAAGGTTCCGATCATTTGGAGGAATTAAGTGATAAAGAAGAAGACTTTATAGATCGGGCGGTTAATCCCCGGATCAATTCACGATTGGCCTGCCAATGTGTATTACAAGCTTCTTCCGGTGAAATTGAAATAACCCTTCCCGATCAAACCCAATTTTTAGGCGAATAATCAACCCCATACATCAAACCCAAACTCCAAAATAAAAATGAGCCATTTTGAACCACCCATACACTGGAACGACCATGAAGATATAGCCATGAAGTTATATGAAAAGTTTGGGGATGATTTTACTGAAGGAAAAATTTACCGAATCCGTTTCACCGATTTACTGGAATGGATTTTACAAATTCCTAATTTTCACGGAACCAAAGAACAGAGTACAGAAGGCCATTTAGAAATGATTCAGAGTGCTTGGGTATACGAATGGCGGGATAACCAAAAATAATACCCTTCTTTATTCAAATAGAATCTGCCTAATCACTATGCTCGAAAAATTCAAACATATCACGACTTTTGTTTTTGATGTTGATGGCGTTTTAACCGACGGAAGTATACTTGTATTAGAGAATGGAATCATGGCAAGAAAGATGAATATTAAAGATGGATATGCTTTACAACTAGCTATTAAGAGAGGATATCAAGTAGTAATCATTTCCGGAGGAAATTCTGTGGAAGTGAAAGAAAGATTATTGAAATTGGGCGTTACAGAGCTGTGGATGCAGGTTGATAATAAATCAGCAGTTTT
>JAYTSC010000163.1:0-1871 GCA_043745885.1 Bacteroidota bacterium
GTAAAATCGAGGGCTTGTGATCCTACCATACCCACTTTTGCATTGTCTATTTTTTGTTTCCCGTCAGCAATTCCCTTTTCAATTTCAATTGCATAAATCCCTTTTCTAGCCGAGGTAGATAATTTAGTATACACTGCTTCCAATTCTGAGGGGCCTTCAAACAATGGCATCACGGCAAATATCACCAGTGGACTTACTACCGACCCGGGTTTATCCTTTGAAAATTTGATAGCATTATTTAATACAGTGACCCGAAATGCATTGTAAACATTTATCATCGAATCTCTTTTCTTTACATCCTTTTCAGGATTGATTAAGTTAACTAGGTTTCTAAGGTTATCAAAATAGGGGTTGAATTCGTTTTTAAATTGTTGATAATCCCTTTGGGTAGGCGAGCCATTAATATTCAGCTTATTCATTTCTGAAAGATTGCCGGAAATGGTGATTTCTTCGTTGGTGATAAACATATCCGTTGATTCCTGGTATCCGGAAAAAGTTAGCTGCAAAATTGCCGGCTCACTAAGTTTTCCTTTGAGCGTAAAAACATCTTTGTTAACAGTACCGGAAGCAAGGATAGCCTTATCATTTCCATTTAGCAGGTTAACGATTGTACTGTCTTTTATACCTTTGATGTTACCTTTAACCAAAAAAAACTGATTAGTTTGGGAGATACCAAAAAGAGGCAAAAAGAGTAAAATAATTAGCTTTTTCATATTATTTAGAATGACGTTTTTGAAGTATATCCATTACGCTTTGCAATTTATGACCCTTTACGTTAAGTAAAAGCAAATAATGAAACATTAAATCAGCCGCTTCGTTCAAAAATAACTCTTCATTATTGTCTTTTGCTTCTATTACCAGCTCTACAGCCTCCTCACCCACTTTTTGGGCTATTTTATTAATGCCTTTGGCAAACATTTTGGCCACATAGGATTCTTCGGGGGATACCTGTTTCCGTAATTGGATGATATCTTCCAGGTAGAATAAAAAGTTATCGCTATGGTTCCGTTCACTCCAGCAAGTATCTGCTCCGGTATGGCAAACAGGCCCCAAAGGATGGGCTTTTATGAGTAAAGTATCCTGGTCGCAATCAACAGTAATGCTTTTTAACTCCAGAAAATTCCCACTCTCTTCCCCCTTTGTCCATAGTCGTTGTTTACTTCTACTAAAAAAAGTCACTCTCCCCGTTTGTTCTGTTTTTTTTAAAGCAGCTTCATTCATAAAGCCAAGCATCAATACTTTATGGGTTTGAAAGTCTTGAATAATTGCCGGAACTAAGCCATCAGCATATTTTGTGAAATCGATTTTCATGATAAGTGTAAAGTTACTTGTTTTATGGTTTTTACTTGCCTATTGGATAAGCAGTATTTTTTCACTCGCGCCTTTTTCTTATTGCGGTCCTATTTCCTTACAATGATTCCATTTGCATGCAAATAGGTCTTTAGATCCGCAATTCCCATCTCTTTAAAATGGAAAATGCTGGCAGCTAAAGCCGCATCAGCTTTTCCGATGGTAAACACTTTAAAGAAATGTTCCATGGTTCCTCCACCACCAGAGGCAATTATTGGAACCGGTAATTCTGAGGACAAAGTTGCTGTAATGTCTAAAGCAAAACCCTGCTTTGTACCATCATGGTTCATAGATGTGAGTAAAATTTCACCTACACCTGCATTTACTGCTTGTTTGGCCCAATCAATACAACGTGTATTTGTTTTTAGCCTACCTCCATTAAGGTATACATACCATTCGCCATCCGCCTCCATTTTGGTATCAATTGCCAGAACCACACATTGGCTTCCAAACTCATTTGCGAGATCTGTTAATAGCTGAGGATTCCTAAAGGCGGCAGTATTTACAGATATTTTATCAGC
>JAYTSC010000164.1:0-5857 GCA_043745885.1 Bacteroidota bacterium
TTAATAAAATTACCCTTTGTTGATTACAACATTTTCAATTAGCTGGGTGCTGATGTTCACATCAAACTTTTGTTTAAAATTTTCTTTGTTGTCTTGAATAATAAAACTGAGTTTACTAACTTCCGATTTTGGTAATTTGAAATTTTTATCAAATTGTGTATCAAAATAATAATCTTTAAATAGGGTTTCACCATATTCATCCAATACGGTTAAATTAAAGGTGCTACCATTGGGATTACTATATTTAACATTAAAAGTTAGCTGGTTGTATTTATCTACACCGGTATACTTTACGTCAACTTTTTTATTTGCATCAAACGTTACCGGATTTACTGAAGCTGCATTTGCAGATAGAAACAGTGTGGCCGCTAACAAGTTGCCTAAAAAAAATCTTTTTGCGATTACATTAACAGATTGCTTTTTCATAATATTTATTTTTGTTTTAGTGAATAAAATCGTTTAGCAATTGGGCATAAAATTAGCCCACAGATAAACAAGATAAACTTACATGGGAACAATCAGAAGCAATACCAGCCGGCTATCGGGAGAAATGAAAGGATAATCTCATTTACAGATTTTCATCAGAAACCCGATTGTATACCATTAATACTATTTGAACAAGAAGGTAACCCTGTGAAAAATTAATTTTTTTTATATATCATATACCGGCTTACTAAATAATAATATTAAAATAATGAGATTCATGCGAAAAATAAAAAATAATTCTATATAGAATGATGTTTGTAAAAAAGCCGCAGTTTTGCAGATTTTTAAAAAAATAATCTGTGGCTAATATTTTTTTTTGAAGAAATGTTTATACAACAGGTTTGTTAAGCATCTGCCACAAAAGATCTTTTAATTCTGTTAAACCTTTATTGGTTAGGGATGATATAAAAAGATTTGGAATGTTAGAAGGTAATTCTTTAATAATGTCTTCTTTTAATTCATCATCCAACATGTCTGCCTTACTGATAACGATGATAAAATCTTTTTGCAACATATCAGGATTATATTCCCGAAGTTCATTACGAAGTATTTCAAATTCTTTCTTATGGTCATCACTATCTGCAGGGATTAAAAATAATAAAACTGAATTCCTTTCTATATGACGTAGAAACCGATGACCCAATCCTTTTCCTTCAGCAGCCCCCTCAATAATTCCCGGAAGATCGGCTACACAAAATGATTGTTGATCGCGATGTGCAACCATCCCCAATTGAGGAACTAGTGTGGTAAATGCGTAATTGGCAATTTTTGGTTTGGCTGCTGTAATTACCGAAAGTAATGTTGATTTTCCTGCATTGGGGAAACCAACAAGGCCAACATCAGCCAACACTTTTAACTCCAGATTTTTTATTCCTTCAACGCCTTCTTCTCCGGGTTGCGAATGTTCGGGTACCTGGTTAGTGGGTGTTGCAAAATTGCTATTGCCTAAACCACCTCGGCCACCCTTGAGCCAAATAATCTCTTGGCCATCTTCCAAAATCTCAGCTTCGATAGTACCTGTTTCCTGGTCACGTGCAATCGTACCTAGAGGAACATCAATAATAATATCTTTTCCATCCTTACCTGTGCAGTTGTCTTTACTGCCATTCTCTCCATTATCGGCCAATACATTTTTGTAATATCGTAAGTGTAGAAGAGTCCATACATTACTGTTGCCTTTTAATATAATATGCCCACCACGTCCACCATCCCCTCCATCAGGGCCGCCCATGGCAGTTAGTTTATTACGCATAAAATGGGTTACACCTTTTCCGCCATGACCGCTACGGGCAAATATGCGGATATAATCAATAAAGTTGTTTCTTTCAGACACAATATAAAAGTTAAGAAAAATAGGACTTCTCTATAATTGAGAATTCCGGCAAAGGTACGTCAATGTTATTTGTCAGAAATTTCTTTGACATCAGTCCAAGGTTTATATGTATTTTCCTGATTTGATACATAAGCGGGTATTTCTCTAAGTGGTTCAATTTCTTTCCAGTGTTCTTTCATTTCTTTAGGCAATTGTTGATAAAGTTTTGTACCCTCATTTTTCCATTGGATCATTTCATCTGATACTTCTTTTATTTTTTTCGCCGGGTTGCCAACAATAACAAATCTGGCTCCAAATATTTCATTTGCTTTAATAAAACTAAGTGCTCCCACCACACATTCATCTCCCAATATCACATTGTCCATGATTACACAGTTCATACCTATCAAACAATTTCTACCAATCTGTGCGCCATGTATGATTGCCCCATGTCCGATATGTGAACCTTCTTTTAAAGTAACAGTTACCCCGGGAAACATATGAATGGTACAATTTTCCTGCACATTGCAGCCGTCTTCAATAATAATACCTCCCCAATCGCCACGAATGGCAGCTCCGGGCCCGATGTAAACATTTTTACCAATTATTACATTCCCTGTAACTGCTGCTAACGGATGTATAAAAGCGGACTCGTGAATAACCGGAGTAAAATCTTTGAAGGAATAAATCATTTAGTACAAGTTAATGTTTATGACCTTGTAAAGATAGCCTGAATTAGGAATGGGTAAATTATCCTGTTACCCTTTATGGATATTTTCTGAAATAGGATATTCTATTTAGCTGGTTCAAGGCTAATGTTGGTTGACCTCTTTCTTAAAACACGCGAAATGAAATGGCCGGCTAAGAATAAAATTCCTACAAGACCAAATAGGCCTACCAGTGTCCCGGCAGTTTGTGCACCCGAACAGGTGAGTGAGCATGACAATCCTGCAATAAAATAAAGGCCCACCAAGGCTCCAGCCATAATTAATAAAATATATATTATTTTTAGTGCAGTTATATCCGATTGTTCCGATTGCTTGTACTGGTGCATTAAGACTTTTAATTTTCTCAACTCCTGTCTTTTGTCTTTTTTAGAAAGAGCCATAGTAACTAAGGAACTGCTATCTTTTTTTGCTTTTGAACGCAGGCTTCCCTGTAAAGCCTGGTAATTATTAAGGTAAGTAATCCTTGTGGTGCTGTTATAATAAAAGCAGATACACACAAAAGCAGCAAATCCAATAATAATATCGCATGTTTTTTGAAGCTTATATTGCTTGAAACGGTTCACTCCCCGCGGATACAGGTAAACAAAAAAAAGGAAAATAAATAGGGAGAACAGGAAGAGGGATGCCGGTATATGAATACCTGCATCTTCCAAAATAGCGCCAATATACATCCCCGCAAAATAAATAAGTACCTGACAAATAATAATAATCAACCGGGATAATTTAGGATGATGTTTTGCCCATTGGGAAAGTCTTTTCATATTATCAGGCTAAGAATTACAAAAGTACGAAATAGATATAATAAATTTTATTTCTGTAATTCAAGGAGTAAAGAATTCATTTCTTAAATTTCAATCGAAATAAGTTAACCCATGGTTACATTCTCTCTACCTGTAATTTGCAACTGTGTAAAAGCTGATTCGTGAATTAGCAGGATCTAATTTTTTTAATACATAAATGATTTATGTTCTTTTTATTTTTTACATTATCTAAAATCAAACCATAATATACCACTGACCGCTACATTTTGTGGACTGTTTTTTAAGCTTTGTGGGCCCATGGTTTCAGGCCCTTTGAATTTAGTTCCGATAGGAGCAATGGCATGTAAAAAACTAAAATTTGTTTCCGGAAAACCGGGGTTTACAAATGGATTGAATCTTGTTTTTTGTTTGTTGGGATGCATCATTTGTAAATAGAGTTCAGGAGTTTCTAAATAAACCGTAAATGGCCCTTGTTTTGATTCAATCGTTACCCAATAAACATTTGCGTGATAGCCTTTAAATTCAGGGTACTCAAAAGTCTCTCCTGTAATTGTATTGTTATATTTTTTATGCCAAACATCAACAGTTACACCTTTTAATCTATTTTTCCACACATGGTAAGGTCCTCCACCCAACCATTTCATTCCTGTTATAGAAGCTTCTTCTGTATGAAATCCAATACCATAATAATTGGCTGAATCTTTTTCTGAGAATTGATAGCTTAGTTTAACAGGTTGATTTTTTGCAAATACCCAAGTTGCTTGTAATGAATTAGTTCCTTTAAAAAAAGTTTCTACCAATAAGTTTCCTTTTTCATTTCTGTAATGTTTGAAACTAAGTAAGGGTTGTTTTTCTCCGGCTAAGATGGGCCCTTCTCCAAATGGAATCAGGAGATTATTTTTTTTCACTTGATGTATTAATCCGGTTGTTATATCAAATTCATAGCTCAAATTATTTTGTTGAATAATATAAGATGAACCGTTTTCAGTTTCTTTAATATCTGAGTTTTCATCTTTTGATTTTCCCAAATTTAGTTTTACTATATCGGAACCGCTTTTAATAGGCCATGTCCAACGATACAATTCCATTCCATTTCTGTCTGTAGCAATTAAGGTTAATGCATCTGCATCCAGCCAGTTAGCCGGAAGTGATAAATGAATAGATCCATTCTTTCCGGGCAAGAGGTCAGAAACAGCTTTTCCGGAACTGCGTATGAAATGGCCGGTTTTTATATCCCGCGAAAGTGGATATTTAATGAGTTGCCAACTGAACTTACATACTGATAAAGCGGTAAAGTAATAATGGTTCTCAATAGCAATATCGCCTTTAAATCCCTTGTCTAAATCAGGCTTCTTTACTTGTACCGGCGACCATATTTCTTTGATGGTATAAAAGCTTCCTTCTTTTTCTCTGTGTGGGCCTAAAATGCCATCAGGCGCATTATTTCCGTATGTATCAATGCTATCTTGTTTATCTTTTCGAACGATGCCTTCATCAGCAAGTACCCAAAGAAAACCGCCGGCATGTCTTGGATTTTTTAGCATCAAGTTCCAATAATCATCTAAACCGGCACCATGACCTCCATCATACAAGCCATGTATCATTTCTGTGTGAAGGAGAATATCATTTTTAGCAGCCGCTTTTTCAATATAAGCATAATCAGGATAGTGTTTGGTATCAATATTATTAAAGTTATTCCAAGGATGTAAAACAGTTCTTTGTTGTGGATCATATAGGGCATAGTCATTATCAAGATCGGTATTCCAGCCACCTTCATTGCCATTATCCCAGAATAGGATAGAGGGATGATTTACATCTCTAACCACCAATTCTTTGACTAATTTTTTCCCCACGGGCGTATTATATTTTTTTTGCCATCCGGTTAATTCATCTAAAACAAATAATCCCAATGAATCACATAAATCAAGGAAGGCCACATCAGGTGGATAATGCGACATTCTTACAGCATTCATATTCATTTCTTTCATTAGTCGGATATCCAATAAATGAACTTGATTGCTTAATGTTCTCCCACTTTCAGGCCAGAAGCTATGTCTGTCAACTCCTTTAAAAATAACTTTTGTATTATTCACGTAAATTCCGTCATTCTTTCTTACTTCAACTGTTCTGAAACCAAATTTTTGGTGTAGGGTATGAATGGCAGTACCCTTTCTTTTTATACTCACTTGTAACTGATACAGATTTGGATATTCGGAATTCCAAAGAAGCGGTTTATCAAATAATTTAGTAAGTCTTATTGGGTCTGTATTGGTCTGTATAGTCTCTTTGAATATTGCACCTGTTTTTTCACCTTTGTTGGTTAGTACCTGTGCAATGATTTCATCACCCGGTTGGCAATTTTTTGTAAAAACATCCATGGTAAATTGTCCATTCGCTTTTGCATCAATAGCTACTCGCTCTATAAAACTTTGAGGCAATATTCTTAGATAGACAGGTCGATAAATGCCACCAAAAACCCAAAAATCACCATCTCGCTCTGCACGATTTACTGAACTATCGGCACTCATTTTACTTACAGAAACTTCTAAAGTGTTTTCTACTCCGGGTTT
>JAYTSC010000165.1:0-4038 GCA_043745885.1 Bacteroidota bacterium
GGCAGTAAGGGAAGTAGCAATAATACCCTTTTTGTAAATCTCTCAAATGTTGTTTTAAGTGGCATTACTAGTCTATTTTTTAAAGATCCCCGTTTGGAAGGAGTCACTTCAGGAGAAATCAGCGTAGAAGACGTAACCGGCGATCTCGCTATTAAATCAGATTTGCAAATAGCACAATTCAGATTGGATGATGATTCCATAGGGCTAATCAAAATTAAGGCAGGCTTTGACAGTAAAACAGGAAACATCCCCTTTACAATTGAATCTCCCAATGAAGATTATCTTTTTTCTGCTATGGGAAGTTACAATACCAAAGACACAACCGGGAAATCATTTTCTACTACACTAAATCTAACCCATACTAAAATCAACTTCCTTCACAAATTTCTTAGCGATATTTTCAGTGAAATAAATGGTAAAGCAATGGGAAAGTTAACGATCAGTGGTGATCTAAACGCCCCTACCCTTTTGGGGAAAATAAGTTTACGAAATGCAGGTATGAAGGTAAATTATTCACAAGTTTATTATAGCATTGACTCTGCAGAAATAGCCTTTTCAAATGAAGGAATTGATTTTGGTCAATTTACCATACATGACCGTTTTAAAAATTCAGGATTGATTACTGGAAAACTTGGTGAAAAAGGATTCAAAAACATATATTTTGATTTTGAATTGTCTACGAATAAACTCTTACTCATAGACACAAAAGCAACTGATAACCAACAATTTTATGGAAATGCTATTGGGAGAGCGAATTTAAAAATGAAGGGGCCTGAAACAGATGCAAGGTTAACAATTGTCGGCGAATCAAATGATAGCTCACATATTTATATTCCAAATTCAGTAAGTAGGCAAAGTGGCAATGCTGATTTTATTGTTTTCAAACAATATGGTACCGAAATGGTAAAATCGGATAAGAAAAGTGCTTTTAATTTAACTGTTGATTTAACGATAACAGCCACGAATAATGTAATGATTGATGTCATCATGGATGACATTTCCGGAGATGTTATTAGAGCAGTCGGAAATGGAACCTTAAAAATAAAAGCCGGTACTACAGAGCCATTGAGCATTTTGGGAAGGTACTCGATTGAAAAAGGAAATTATATTTTTAATTTTCAGGGGCTTCTTAAAAAGCCATTCGTGCTTTTGCCAAATTCAGGAAATTATATTGAGTGGAAAGGAGATCCTTATAATGCCGATATTCATATCGATGCACAATACACTGCTTCGAGAGTAAGTCTTAACGACTTAGTTAGTAATCTTAGTTTAAGTCCTTCGGTAATGGGTTATCGAGGAGATGTATATGTAATAGCACAATTGAGGGATAAATTAACGCAACCTGATATTAAATTTAAACTGGACTTTCCACAACAAAGTCCGGTTAAATCTGATAATGAATTTTCTCAATACCTAAAAAGATTAGAAAAGGACCAGAATGAAATATTAAATCAGGTTGCTTTTTTAATTCTTTTCGACTCATTTGCACCAGCCAGTGGCGCAGGAACTAGTACCGGGGTTAATGCCTATTCTATTCAATCTTTAACTGCTAATTCTATCTCAGGGGCTTTAACAAAAAGTGTGAACAAAGTAGTTTCTAACCTGCTTTTTAAACTTACGGGCGACAAAAGCCTTCGATTTGATGTAGGTGCCAGTATTTATAGCAGCACAAATGCCATCAATCAAAGTGGTGGATTCAATGGATCAAGCAATACGGATAGTAAACTTGATCGTACAAGGGTTGATTTAAAACTTGCTTACGCCTTTGCAAACGACAAAATAGTAGTCACTGTAGGTAGTGATATTGATTTTAGTCTTGGCAGTTCTAATATTCAGAATGGCAATGTACAATGGTTGCCCAATCTTAATATTGAATTTATTTTAACGAAAGATAAAATGCTGCGTTTAATTGTATTCAATAAAAACAGCCTTGATTTAAGTGGCTCAAGTTTTGGCCGTCGCAACAGGCAGGGTGTAAGTATTTCTTACCGAAAAGAATTCGAAACCATATTTGGGAAAAAAGAAAATAATATCGAATTCAAAGCTCCTATTGATACGACTGTTACAAAAAGCAATTAATTACGGCAGTAAGTTAATAGGGATGCGCTTACATACATGTAAACGATAAACAGTAAAGTTTCTTACAACACTTCCGCTTCTTATTTGATTAAGCACTGCAGATTTTTCAATACTAGTAAAATAAGAACCGTAGTTCTCATTAACATCAGTAGGCAGATTGGATGGAACAATGCAATAGGCATCATCTCCCAATTGAAGCTGTTTTCGATCCTTATTAAGCCATGCAAATTTATGAATGTCTTCCAGTGCCCCTATCCCCAATACAGGTAATCCCGTAATACGAGATGTATAAAATTCAAAATGTCCGCCGGGGAACCACTTATTGATTAACAATGGTGCGTTTTTGGTCATAACTCCATTTCTTTCATCGTCTTTAACAATTACAGAAAAAGCATTACTAAAATCTTTCCAACCAGAGAGATCTAGTGTTGGACAATATTCTCCGAAGTTCTCTCTTTCATGACTCCCGAAATTTACCGGCGAATATCGAATTAAGAAAGTACCTATCATCATTATAAGCAATAAAAAGGATCCTGCGATTTTTATAAAAGTAGGCAGCAGTTGATTTGATTTTTTATCAAGATATATTGCCCCAATAAAAAAAAGTGGAATAAATCCGGGGCCACTCCAATGAGGTAATGTTGGATTAAATAATGAAACTCCCCAAAATAAAGCAATCATAGGCAAGCTCAAGCACAATAACCAAATGGAAACCCATTTCTGTTGTAATTTGAATTTCCCTTTAATCAATGTCACCAAAGAAATCACTAAAAGAATAAAAACAATTGGATTTTGGTAAACAAATTCACCTAAAATCTCCTTCCCCAGCATATCCCATTGAATGGAAGAATGGGTTACTCTTTGTGAATGGTAACGATACGTAATAAAGTTGTTTCGTACATTCCAATAAAGGATAGGGATCAGACAAACCAATGTTACAGATACACTAACATAAAAACGCCAATTGAACAACCACTTGATTCTATTGATCATCAAAAATAAACCAAAGCCTGCCCAAAGAAAAAGAGCATGAACTTTACACAAAGAAGCAAGCCCGATAAGTAACCCTAACCACAGCCAAGTACTTACTTTCTTTTCCTGGTTTTTGGCAATAAGATAGGCCATCAGGTAAAGAGCCCCCGTCCAAAAAGGCATTTGTGGTGAATCTGGAAGTATGAATAAACCTGCAAGAATAGAAGTATACACTGAACAATTATAGATAAGTGCAGCATACCAACCCACTTTCTCATTGACAATTAATTTGCCTGTTTTAAAAATAAAAATGGTAGAAATGGCAGCACATAAAATACTGCCCAAACGAACAGATAATTCATTTACCCATACTAGGTTTAGTGTAGAAAGTCGTATCAACCAACCTACCATGGGAGGATGATCGAAATGACTCCAGTCTGGTTGAATGGCATAGGTCCAATAATAAACTTCATCGTTCCCTAGTTCAAGTAAAGAAGCCGTAATCAGCTTCAAGAGAGAAACGATCACAATAAGCCATAAAATTTTTTTATAATACGGATCTTGCATGATAAAAACTGTGGGACAAAACTATTGGCTTTCAACTAACCAACGAATGGCCAATTCATAACCCATTAATCCTAAACCAAAAATACTTCCGGCTGATTTACCGGAAACATGGGAAAGTTTTCTGAAATCTTCTCTGGAATGTACATTGCTAATATGTACTTCCACTACTTTTGTTTTAATGGCAGCGATAGCATCTCCAATAGCAACTGAAGTATGGGTATAGCCGGCAGCATTTAAAACAATTCCATCATAATTATAACCCACCCTTTGTAATTCATTGATTAACTCTCCTTCTATATTACTTTGGAAGTAATGAATAGTAACTAAAGGAAATTTACTTTTTAATTCATCTAGATATTTTTCAAATGGCATATTGCCATAAATATCTGTCTCCCTTTTACCTAAGAGGTTGAGGTTGGG
>JAYTSC010000166.1:0-6595 GCA_043745885.1 Bacteroidota bacterium
TATTGTACTTATGGAGCCAAAATGGCACAAATGCTTTTATTTACACTCACTCCATAAATTATTGCCGATTATCTTTTCAAATTATTCTAAAGTAATCATGAATAGATTACTCTTTAACGCCAGTAATTCAAAAAAAGGGTATGGGAAATACATCATTTTGGAAATTTTCAGTTTGATAATTGCATAAATACATTTTTCTTTTTGAGGAATTCTTTGAGTAATACAATTTGGTTACCTGCCCTAACAAAATTATGGCCGGAATATTTTGCAACATAATATACATCGTTATTGAAATAGTCTGTAAGAAACCGAATCGCTTGCATATAAATCATAAACTGTCCTGCATAGAAAAAATATTTACTTTCTGTATCTGTTAATTCAGATTCCATTTCATTTCTATAACCTTCTACAATGGCATGATACACTTCTTCCCTTATTTCAATCTTTGTAAAGTCGTTTTCTTCTTCATTAACTGTTGGAAGATAGGTTCGCATCATATCGCCCACATCGCTAATAAAATAACCCGGCATCACCGTATCTAAATCAATTACACAAAGAGCTTTCTCAGCAGAATTAAATAATACATTACTGATCTTGGTATCATGGTGGGTTACTCTTATTTTGAAGGAAGGATTGTTTTTAATCCATTCGTACACTGTAACAATTCCTGATTCTTTATTAATAAAATCTATTAAGGAAGCGGCTTGTTTTATCCGCTCTTTATTCCCATTTTCGAGCGAATTTGTAAACTGTTGAAAACGCAAACTCAAATCATGAAAAGATGGGATAGTTATTCTCAATGAATCAACATCAAAATCCGATAACAATTTTGTGAACCGCCCAAATTGTGTAGAAGCTTCAAAAGCCTGGGGCGAATTTTGTAAAACATCTTTTGAATGGGAATCATTAATAAAAGGAAATAATCGAAAGTATCCCCCCCCTTCTTCATCAGAAAATACCATCTCCTCTCCCCTTGAAGATTTTACAGGCGAAACAAACAGATAGTCTGGCGAATGTTTTTTCAGAAAGGCTCCAATCATATAAATATTTTCAGCTATGGCATTCGGGTCTTTAAATACATCCGCATTAACTCGTTGTAGAATGTAATACTTATTTTCTGCTTCTAATTTCCATGTATGGTTTATCAACCCTGTTCCAAAAGATTGTATTGCTGAAATTTTATTTTGTAAATTGTATGCTTGTAAAACTGAAATTGAAATTTCCATTTGACCGTGTAAAAAATGATGAATAATTTTATAATTAAAATTGCTTGTTGTTTTTTTTTAATGCCACTGAATCACAGATTTAATCAGCTAAATTCTGTGAATCTGTGGCAAATACAAGTCAGAAATTCACCACTTGATTTGCATTATTAACTATTAACTATTAATTTTTAACTCCTAATAGTCTTCCCCCAACGAAAATACCGGCTTCCGATACATCCATTGTCCACCGGTAAAATCAGGAAACTCTACTGTTTCATTGCCTAAAGCAATAGAGCGTTCACTCAAAGGCGAAATGGCACTCCAAGAAGCGGCATCATACACATCTAATGGGGTTGGCGTTTTGCGTTTTGCAGATTCAATAAAAGCATGGATTACAAAAAAATCCATACCGCCATGACCGGCACCGGCAGACTCATTACTCCATCTTTTCCAAAGAGGATGATCATATTTATCTAACCATTCTTTGGCTTCATCCCATTGGTGTGCTTTTTTTGATTTGTCCTGGATATAAATGCCTTTGTTAACATCCATCCATAGACCTTCCGTTCCCTGTACTCGGAAACCCAATGAATAAGGTCTTGGCAAATCTGTATCATGCTGCAACAAAATAGTTTCTCCATTCACACAATTAATTGAGGTCGTTACCACATCACCCAATTTAAAATTCACCTTGGCATTGGGATGGCTTTCCCCCCCCATCTTTACAATATGGTTATGCAATCCTCTTGCTTTCGAAGAAAATGAACACAAAGAATGAAAACGGTTTCCACGGTTAATATTTATGTAATTGGCAATAGGTCCAACACCATGAGTTGGATATAAATCTCCATTCCGATAAACTGAGTGATTGGTACGCCAATGTGCCTCAGAATAACCCTTTTCACCAAATTCTACTCCATGTCCATAAATATTTTTGCCATCATTAAATTTCACTTCTCTTAAATCATGTTGGTATCCACCTTGCAGATGAATTAATTCTCCAAATAAACCTTGACGTACCATATTTAATACTGCCATTACATCGCGTCGGTAACAAACATTTTCCAACATCATCACATGCGCTTTGTATTTTTCAGCTGCGTGAACCACTTCCCAATGGTCTTCGAGTGTTATGCCAATACAAACTTCAGATCCTACGTATTTTATTCCTGCCTCAAGTGATCCAATAATCATGGATTTATGCAATTCCCATGGTGTGGCTATTATAACAGCATCCAAGCTACTTTTTTCTAGTAGTTGTTTCCAGGAAAAATTATCACCGGTAAATATTTCCGGCATTTTTTTACCGAATTTAGTAATTATTTCTTTTGTGGAATTTAGTGTTCTGCTATCCACATCACAAATGGCAACCAATTCTACATCCTCTCTTCTTAATAATAAATCTACATGCCCCATTCCTCGTTGACCAACACCAATCACTGCAACTTTTACTTTTGTGGCTTCAGTTTTAGCAAATATTTTTTTAGCCGGTAAAAGCGCAAAAGTCGCTGCTGCAAATCCGGATGTTTTTATAAAATCTTTTCTATTCATTTTTTTAATTTTATATTTTTATTGATTTTTTTTATAGTTTTCAATCAAGCAAAAAAATGTAAAGCGGTTTCCTATCCCTCTAGCTACATTAATTTGACGATGGTAAATGCGACTTTCGGCAGGGGCATTTGTCAGAGTTCCATGTTATCATAAAAATCGCACATTTCAAAATTGCCTTGAATAAAGGTTTGCCTTGCATTTTGACCTATTAAAAGCTTGTCCCTTCTTTGCACATCTTTTCCAAGTTAATAGTTTTTATTTTTTCTTGTCTGTAACAACCGATTTCCCCATAACCCAAATTATCTGCATAAATATAAATGACATTAGGAGAGGCTTTTTTTCTTGCAATGGCCGAGGACTGACCTTTAATCATTCCCATTAGTGCCATAAAAAGAAGCATCCAAAAACAATACCTTGTTTTCATTGTATATATATTTTGCCATGCTAAATATAGGATAAAACCTATTCTAAGCGAATAGAATGAGGTTAGTAATTATTGTTTACTTCTTCAATAAGGCCAAATCAGGTTGGGCATATTTATATACTTTTAAATACAAAGTGGTTTTGGTTTGGTTTACACCTTTGATCCTTGATATTTTATTTACGAAGATTACCAAATCGTCGTTATCCTTACACATCACATCTACCTCTAAATCATAATCTCCGGAGGTCATCGCCAGAAAACTCACTTCAGGCATTTTTGAAATCTTCTGTGCTATTTTCTCTTTTAAAGTTGCAGGTCGAACAAATACAGCAATTTGGGCATAAGCTAGAAAACCTACTTTATCTGGGTTTACTCTGCCAATGATATGAATCGTTCCTTCTTCAATTAATTTGTTCATTCTCGTCCTGATGGTTCCTACAGAGACCTTCAATTTTTTGGCCATTACCGTAAAAGACATCCGGCCATCCTGTTGTAAACAAGATAAGATAGCAAAATCAAGTTCATCTAGCGAGGACATATTTTTTTCCATAACTAATAGCTACGTATAAGAAAAGATAATAAAAATACTATTATTATTTTGTCGTTTACTAAAATAATTTTAATTTAACGACATATTTCTAAAATATTTATAGACATTAAACATAGCGCATGAAATACCAGCCCATTCAAAATTATATTAACGGACAATTTGTAAACTGCTCCGGAAGCCGAAAAATGGAAGTAATTTCTCCTCTAGATGGAACCTTGCTTTCCACAGTTCCGATGTCAACCTCAGAAGACCTAGACGCTGCTGTAAAAGCAGCAAAAGAAGCTTTTCCCGGCTGGAGTCGCACCCCAATAAAAGAACGTGTTCAGGTGTTTTTTCGTTATAAATATTTATTGGAAAAGCATATTAAAGAATTGGCTGATTTGTGTACAGAAGAAAATGGAAAAGTTTATGCAGAGTCAGTTGCTGAAATTGAAAAGAGCATTGAACTAACTGAATTTGCCACATCCCTACCCCAACTGGTTACAGGTGAAGTACTGGAAGTTAGCAGAGGGGTTGAATGTAGAACAGAACACGTGGCATTAGGAGTAGTTGCTTCCATTGTTCCATTTAATTTCCCATCCATGGTTCCTAACTGGACTTTACCCAATGCCATTGCTTTGGGTAATTGTATGATCATGAAGCCATCCGAAAAAGTACCTTTAAGTTGCGGTAAACTAGCGGAACTATTAAAAGAAGCGGGATTACCTGAAGGCGTTTTTAATATTGTTCATGGTGATGTAGAGATTGTGGAAGCTATCTGCGATCATCCCGGCATTGAAGCCGTTTCCTTTGTAGGCTCTACCAAAGTGGCTAAAATTGTTTACCAGCGAGCCACCCATCATTACAAACGATGTCTTGCTTTGGGTGGAGCTAAAAATCATTTGATTGTATTACCGGATGCAAAACCTGAAATGACTGCACAGAATGTTGCTGCCTCCATGAGTGGTTGTGCCGGACAACGTTGTATGGCGGCCAGTGCCATGATTGGTGTTGGCCAAATAGATCATATTATTTCTAAAATATGTGATGAGGTTAGAAAAATAATTCCCGGAATAAACCTTGGAGCTGTCATCAACAAACAATCTCAGGAAAGAATTGAACGTTATATAACTGAAGCAGAATCTCAAGGAGCCAAAATTTTGGTTGATGGCAGAAATGCGATCGTGAAAGGGAAAGAAAAAGGCACATATGTTGGCCCAACAGTTATCGATTTTGTGACACCTAACATGTCGGTTGCGAAAGAAGAAATCTTTGGTCCGGTCATTAGCATCATGCGAACCAAAACGGTTGATGAAGCATTGGCAATAGAAAATGCCAACCTCTATGGAAATGCAGCCAGTGTATTTACACAAAATGGAGGTTGGGCCCGTTACATCATTGATAAAGCCAGTGCCGGAATGATTGGAGTGAATGTGGGGGTGCCTGTTCCAAGAGAACCTTTTTCTTTTGGGGGCTGGAACGAAAGCAAATTTGGTGTCGGAGATATTACAGGGAAAAGTTCAATTGCATTCTGGACAAAATTAAAAAAATCAACTACTAAATGGAATCTGGAAGCAGGGGTAAATTGGATGAGTTAATTTATTTAAAAATTTAAATGTTGAATGATCAATAAAAAAGCTCCCTCATTCAATATTTAAAATACAATATTTAAAATAATGAAAAGATGAAAACGTCAACTATTTCAGAATCACAAGAGATTATCCAAGATAATCTTGATTACACTTTATTTTCCTGGAGTAAACAGAAAGGGATTGCGCCTATTGCGATTAAATATGGCGATGGTGTTTATTTATTTGATTATGATGATAAAAAGTATATTGATTTCTCATCCGGATTAATGAATGTAAATATTGGCCATGGCGACCAAAGGGTTACAGATGCCGTGGTTAAACAAATGCAGGAGATCAGTTATGTAACTCCCAGTTGTGTTACCAAAGTACGTGGTGAATTAGGAAAAAAATTAGCAGAAATCGCACCAGGCAATCTAACTAAAACTTTGTTTACTGTTTGTGGTGCAACAGCCATTGAAAATGCTATTAAATTGGCGAGGCTATATACAGGAAGGCATAAAATAATAACCCGGTACCGTGCTTTTCATGGTTCCTCTTATGGAGCGATGACTGCCGGTGGAGATCCAAGAAAATTACCAAGTGATTCTCAGCAAGCACCCAATTTTATTCATGTAGAAGACCCATTTTGTTATCGCTGCCCATTTGGGCAAGAATTCGGCAGTTGTGAGTATGAATGTGTGAGTCATATACAAAGAGTGATTGAATTTGAAGGACCAGAAAATATTGCTGCCGTATTAATGGAAGGAGAAAGTGGTTCGAGTGGATGTATCAAATATCCGAAAGATTACTGGAAAAAGTTAAGGAGTATCTGTGATAAACATGGCATCTTATTAATTTCAGATGAAGTAATGAGTGGATTTGGCAGAACCGGAAAATGGTTTGGCGTTGACAACCATGGTGTAGTACCAGATATGATTGCTACAGCAAAGGGAATTACTTCAGGATATTTACCATTTGGTGCATTAATTGTTAGTGAAACTATTGTCAAACATTTTGATGACAAAATTTTATGGTTGGGACTCACCTATTCTGCACACCCCGTTGGCTGTGCTGCAGCTTTAGCCAATTTAAAAATATACGAGGAAGACAATTTAATTGAAAATGCTGCTAATATGGGAAAGTACATTGATGAAAAAGTTGAAGAAATGAAAACAAAACATCCGAGCATCGGCGATTTCAGAAACACCGGTTTATTAGGTTGTATTGAACTGGTTAAAAATAGAACTACCAAAGAACCCATGGCACCCTTTAATGCAAAACCGGAAGAAATGGTTATCATGAATAAAGTGGCTGC
>JAYTSC010000167.1:0-7006 GCA_043745885.1 Bacteroidota bacterium
GTTTGGATAGGTCTTTTCTTTGATTAGGAGGTTTACTAATGCCGGGGTTGTATTGGAGTGTCCGGCAACGATGATTGTTTTACCTTTTTGCTGTACTAATTTTTCACTAAATGATATAATATCTTTAGGATCATATATTTGCAATTCTTTATTAAACTTTAATGACAATGGCATAACGGTTGCTTTTGTACGAATAAAATTGGTAGAATAGATCTCGTCGGGGGTGTAATCTTTCAATAGGGTTATAAGGTTTTTCGCTCTTTCTTCTCCTGCTTTTGTTAAGGGAGGATCGGCTTTCATCATAGTTGAATCGGATACAGTGGTATCTTTCTCGGCGTGCCTTAACAAGATATAAGTACTGGTTTGTGCTTGCGTAAAAGACAATAGGCTAAAAATGAAAATGGTTGAAAAACTAAGAAAAATCGCTTTTTTCATCGCACTATAATTTTTTGAAACGTTAACCCAATATACTGTCAGAAGGATAAATATAAAGATAAGATATAGCAATTCATTCACACTAAGCATCTAAAATCGTATTTACATTTAATAACAGATGCTGACGCTAATTATTTGGTATCATTTTTGGTAAGTAAAAGGAAAATAAAATGATGAAGAAAATTATTTTACTAATCATTGTCTCGATTAGTTTTCAACAGACAGAAGCACAAGGATTAAAAGGTTTACTAAATAAAGCTAAAGAAGCGGTTACACGCAAGCCAAGTTCATTAACTAATGATGATATTATTTCGGGTTTAAAAGAGGCCTTAGTAATTGGTTCTCAAAAGGGTTCTAGCTCCCTATCGCAGAAGGATGGTTTTTTTGCCAATGTGGCATTAAAAATTATTCTGCCGCCGGAAGCTCAAAAAGTGGAGACTGCTTTTAGGAATTTTGGATTAAACAGGCAAGTAGATGAAGCCATTCTTAGTATAAACCGGGCAGCCGAAGATGCCTGCAAAAGTGCTGCCCCAATTTTTTCCAATGCCATCAAACAAATTAGGTTTCAGGACGCTTTTGTCATTTTGAAGGGTAGCGATACGGCAGCGACAGCTTATCTAAGAGGGAAAACCAGCAACGATTTAACGGCTGCTTTCAGACCGGTGATTGATCAATCGCTGTTAAAAGTAGGTGCAACAAAATACTGGTCTACTTTGATGACTAACTACAATAAATTCAGTCTGCAGAAAATAAACCCCGATTTAGGTGCTTATGTTACCGAGAGAGCATTAAGCGGTATCTTTTACCAGGTAGCCATTGAAGAAAAGATTATTCGTAAAGACCCATTAGCCAGAACATCTGAGATATTGAAGAAAGTTTTTGCTAAATAATGTATTTGAAATTGTCACCTGAAGCACATAAGAACTTTTGAGATCTTTATCGAAATACATCATCATCCATTTCATTGGCTTTCTTAACAATTGAGCGTATTTGCGTATCGAGTTCATTTGCACTTTCAACAAGGTGATTGAAAATTTCAAGGTCGCTAAAACTAACGTTGTTATTTAAAATCTCGATAATCCCCATAATATTAGCCAGGGGTTTTCTAACTTCATGCGATTGAATAAATGCAATATCTCTAAGTACTTTGTTCTGCATTTTTATCTTTTCTTGTACCAATACATCATCGGTTACATCTCTATTGGTTCCAATGATACTAATTACCCTTCCACTTTGTGATTTCTTAATGATGGCATGTGATTCAATGTATCGATTGGTCCCATCAGGTAAAATGATTCTGTATATAGCCCCATTGATCTCTTTTTTCTGGGAAAGAAAGTCTCCGAAAATTTTCCCCATTTTCTCTGCATCATCCTTATGAATGGCATTCCCATATATTTTGAATAAGCTGAGGGTAGTATCTTTTTTATATCCATACAGTTCATACATCTTGTCGTCCCAGATAGCCAAATTTTTTTCCAAATCAATTTCAAAAATAGCGATCCCGGAAGAATCTTTTGCTAAAGTGAGTCGTTGCAATAACTCCACTTGTTCACTACTCGTTTTTTTAAGTTGGGTTATATCATTTTCGATGGTCATAAAGCCAATATGTTTACCCTGTTCATCCAGCAGGGGGTGGCAATCTACTTCCAGCCATATCTCGTCGCCATTTTTTGTATAACTTAATAACTCTTCTTTGAATGCTTTTTTAGAAGAAAGGGCATAACGAATCCTTTTTTCTACTTCCCCATCAAGCCCTTTCCCAAAATGTGAATAGCCGATCTTTTTTTGTTTGATTTCTTCTAAGCTGTACCCACTTTTTTTGAGGTACCCATCATTTACCCAGATAATGTTTTGATCTGCATCTGTAATCATTACAGAATTGGTTGTTTTCTGGGCTACCAATGCTAATTTGTTTATCTCAACTTCACTAATCGCCAAAGCTATTTCAGCTTCTTTTCTTTTGGTGATATCAAACATACAACCATCCACATAGGAGATTTTTTCAACTGCATCATATACTCCTTGACCGCTTTCATATAGCCAACGTAATTCACCCTTACTGTTGATTAATCTGTACTCCAATTCAAATTTTTCTTGCTTATCTAGTGCCTGCTGTAAAGTTCTTATTAGCATTTCACGATCTTCTTCAATAACTAACTTAGAAAAGCCATCCACCCGGTTACCGGTAAAGTAGTGCATTGGGTAACCAGTCAATTTTACAATCTCATCACTAATAAACACTAATGATAAAAACGCATCGCCTATGCAACGATAAATGGTGACGGGTATATGATTTACCAATGCCAGTAGGGTTACATTATCGAGATGACCATAATTTAGGTCTGACCCACCATTTTCTGCAATATCTGTATTTGCTTTGTGCATCTTAATCGGATGATTATCTAAATATAAGTGTTGCTTTTTTATTTTGAATATTCTGTTGAATGAAATGAGCTTAAAAAAAATACTGGCCTTGGCGGCTTTGTTAGAAAAATTTGCTCGCGAAGGCACAAAGGCACAGTTTATGGTGTTATTAGTTTTGAAATTGTGGAATTATAGGAAAATCGGTTTTATGGAATCTTATCGTCATTCCGTTATTTATTCTGATTAAAAGTTGAACTGAGTAGGACTAGTTTTATTGAAAATTTGCCAGAGTTATACACAGAAAAAATCTGTGTATTTAGTGGCAAATAAATCAGCATTTAAACGCTTTATTGTAAGTATTAAATATCAATCGCTTCACCATAAGCGGCGGCGGTTGCCTCCTTTATTCCTTCACTCATGGTAGGATGCGGGTGACTGGAATTTAGGATCTCATGTGCGGTAGTTTCTAATTTTCTGGCCACTACTGCTTCTACAATAAATTCTGTAACATTCATTCCAATCATATGACAACCAAGTAGTTCACCATATTTTGCATCGTAGATTACTTTTACAAAACCTTCTACTGCTCCTGCTGCACTGGCTTTACCACTGGCCATAAACGGAAACTTACCAATTTTTAATTCATAGCCTGCTTCTTTGGCTGCTTTTTCGGTATAACCAACACTGGCTATTTCAGGAGAGCAATAAGTACAACCCGGAATATTGTTGTAATCCATCACATCCGGCAAATGAGATAATTTCTTCTCATTATAAGCCATATGCTCAGCTGCATTAATTCCTTCCTTACTTGCCACATGGGCCAATGCCTGACCGGGAGAACAATCACCAATAGCATAAATGCCCGGAACAGACGTTTGTTGATACGCATCTACAATGATCTTTCCTTTCTCGGTTTTTATACCGTTTTCTTCTATGCCAATATTTTCAATGTTGGCTACTACCCCAACAGCACTTAAAACGATGTCTGCTTCAATAGTAACGGTACTGCCATCTTGTTTTTTTACCAATACTTTTACGCCATTGCCACTGGTATCTACCGATTCAACAGAGGCACTGGTCATAATATCGATACCCTGTTTCTTGTATTGTTTTTCGAGTTCTTTCGAAATGTCTTCATCTTCAATAGGAACAATGCGTGGAAGAAACTCAACAACGGTTACTTTGGCACCCATGGAATTGTAGAAATAGGCAAACTCAATTCCGATGGCACCACTTCCTACAATTACCATGCTTTTGGGTTGCTCAGGTAATACCATGGCTTCTCTATAACCAATTACTTTTTTTCCATCCTGTTTCAGATTGGGTAATTCTTTGCTTCTTCCTCCTGTAGCAATCACAATGTATTTGCCTTCAACCAGTTTTATACTACCATCTGCTGCAGTAACTTCTATTTGACCTTTGGCTTTTATTTTGCCATAGCCCATGACTACATCAATCTTATTTTTCTTCATTAGGAATTGAACACCCTTACTCATTTTATCTGCTACACCCCTACTACGTTTCACCACACCGGTAAAATCGTGTGCAACTCCCGTTGCAGTAATGCCATAATTGGCACTATGCTTTAGGTATTCATACACTTGCGCACTTTTTAACAAGGCTTTTGTAGGAATACAACCCCAATTGAGGCAAACCCCACCCAGACTTTCTTTTTCAATGATGGCAACTGTAAAGCCCAACTGTGATGCACGAATGGCAGCCGGATAACCCCCGGGCCCACTACCTAAAACGATTACGTCGTATGACATACTAAATGTTTATATAATTGATAAATTGAAGATTTCCCTTTTTGGAGAGCGAAAATAGTTAATAATTGGTAGTTATTAATTGTTTCAATTAATTTCTAAGGTGTAGGCTATTAAAAAAAATATTTTAGCATAGTCAACTGTTCATTTTCTATGTTTCCTATGTTTTTTACTATCTGCCTATGTGTTGAAAAAAAACACATAGGTGCATAGGTAATAAAAAGGGCAGAATAAGTATAAATCAAAAGGATTCTTTAATAGCAAAAACTATAAAGTACTATAACTATCAATTGCTATGGAAGAATGCCTTTATTACTCAAAAAATACCCTCACCGTATGGTAAAACCATTTATTATCGGAAGAAGATCCGGATTGTTGCATTTCTGCATTAAACCCTTGCAGTCCAAATAAGCCGGCCATATTGCCATTGCGGAGGGCTATTTCCAAGTAGCCGGCAGAATTGAACCAGGCTAATTTTTCTGTTTCAGAAACAGAGTTATAATTATCACTGATGGTTTCGATGATTTCATTTCTTTTAAAAACGATTTTAAAACTTCTTCCATTTCGTTGTTCATGAAATTCTTCTTTGGTGATATTAATAACCACATTTTCGAAGTTGTCGATAAAAAGAATTTGTCCTTCCAACCAATTATGACCCAGGGTGGCACGAAGCGGATATTTCTCTTCTATTTCTATGATCGGTTCTCCAGCGGACAAGAGATTACCAGTTTGCTGAATAGTTAGCATTTTTTCAGCAACCATTTGTGTAATTTCTAAAAGGGTGAAGCGCTTATCCATTTTGATAGCAACCATGTCTTTGGGTTTACTGCCAACGATCATGGTAAGCAAACCATTATCTGGACAAATGATGTATTGATCATTGTGTTTTGCCACTAAAAGATGACCTGCCTGAGATTCAAACAGGTTCACAATTACTAGGTGAAAACTGCCGGCGGGATAGTATTTAAATGCATTGTTACAAGTATACGCTGCCTGTGGAAAATTGGTTTGGGATAAGTAATGGGTGATATCGCAGATGGTTAAGTTGGGTAAAAGACTTAGAAATTGTCCTTTCATTGCACCCACCAGGTAATCGCGCTGGCCTATATCTGTTGTCAACGTAAGAATGGGCATGGTTATGTATAAACGCTTGAAGTAGATAGTTATTTTACCAGTTCTCCGTTTTTAAAGAAAAACTTTCTAACTAATTTATCTGCCAGAGACGGAAAAAACCGGTTTAAAAAAACGGTACGTTTACCTGTAAAAGTTAGTATGAGTGTTCTTTTACGTTTTTCGATGGCTTTTACAATGTGGCCGGCACATTCTTCTGCAGCCATCATCGCTCCTTCATCCATGGGTGATTCTCCTTGAGATTTTCCTCTCTTATCTAAAGCCACATTACGTATGTTCGAAGTGGTAAAACCCGGACAAACCCACATAATATTTGTGCCACTATCTAATAGTTCGGTTCTTAGTGCTTCTAACCATCCATTCACTGCATATTTAGAAGCAGAATAACCGGATCGGCCGGGTAAACCTCTGTAGCCTGCTATGGAGGAAACACCCACTACGGTTCCATTATTTTTGGTAATATAAGGAAGGGCAAATTTGGTACAGTTCACGGTGCCCCAGAAATTGATGTCCATTACTTTGCGAATGGTATCGAGTTCAACATCGGCAAAAAGAGCCCGCATAGAAATTCCTGCATTATTGATTAAAATATCGATGGTACCGAAAGCTTCAATGGTTGCATTAATAAATTTTTGGCATTCTGCTTCTTTACTAACATCTGCCGTATGAATTAATAAGGGCAGGCCGGGATGGTTAGCTTGCAGTAGGTATAATTTATCGTAATTGCGGCCGCAAGTGGCTACTTTGGCACCTAATTGCAGGAATGTGTCTACTAAAGCTTTACCAATTCCTTCGGAACCGCCTGTGATGACCACTATTTTGTTCTTAAATATAGACATAGATTATATGTGTTAATAAAGCAAAAATAAGCTGTTAACAGCTTATTTATTGACTTACTGTGGGTAAATAGCTTAAAATACTTTATTAATTATTTGGCTGTTTTTTTAATTACCCTATTTTTGCACTCCCAAAACAAAAAGGGTGATTGCGTTTTTAACGTGAAAAAGGTATGATTCCGTAGCTCAGTTGGTAGAGCAATACACTTTTAATGTATGGGTCCTGGGTCCGAGTCCCAGCGGGATCACTTAGTAAAAATTAAACCCTTGATAGCATTGACTTTCAAGGGTTTTTCTTTTTACAGGGGACGGCAGAGGGGACGGATTAAAATGTCTAAATATGTCACAACCTATCTCATAAATGAAATAAAAAAATGCCTGCAAATTCTTTAAAATGCTGAATTTTAAATTTTGGGAAATGCGCTGAGGATTTGATATTTTACCCGCCAATTTTAATTTTGTATGCTAAAA
>JAYTSC010000168.1:0-3959 GCA_043745885.1 Bacteroidota bacterium
GATAAACTCACCCGCAAATATGTACCTACGGTAGCGTATGCTGTGGGAAATGGTGAGCCCATTGATTTTAAAGTTAATGACCTTGGCGAGAGTTTACGAAATGAATATCGGTTAGCGGTATTTGATTTAAAAAAGGGCTATCCCGACCCCGGTTTGATTGACGCATTGATGATTGTTAAACCTACCCTGCCTTTTACGGATGATGATAAATTTAAGATCGATCAATTTGTTATGAACGGTGGGCATGTCATTTGGTTTATTGATAAACTACATGCAGAATTGGATAGCTTAATGCGAAGCAAAGCACAATACACAGCTTTTGATAGAGGATTAAATTTGGATGATATCCTTTTTAAATACGGAGTTCGAATTAACCCCGACCTTTTACAAGACTTAAACTGTTCAAAAATTCCCATTGTCGTAGGAAAAAATCCGGACGGAAGTCCAATTATGCAAAGAGTTCCATGGCCCTACTATCCCTTTCTCTCAGCCAGAACAGATAATCCTATTTCGAAAAATCTTGACCGTGTTCTGCCCTTATTTCCTTCAAGTATTGATACCGTTAAATCTCCCGGTATCAGGAAAACGATTTTGTTGGCAACGGATTCAAATAGTCGAAGGATGAGTTCACCGGCCATGGTAGATATTAATAGTGTAAAGGGAGAAGAGGATTTAGCCAGTTTTAATAAGAGTTATGTACCGGTGGCTGTTTTATTAGAAGGAAAATTTAATTCCCTCTACAATAACCGAACTAGTAAAGTTTTGATGGATTCTGTAAAAATAATTACCGGCAAACCTTTTTTGGGTGCTGCAAATAAAGAATCCAAACAAATTGTAGTAGCCGATGCAGATATTGTAACCAACGCTTTCAGCCAAACATCCGGTCCATTAGCTATGGGATTATTACCATTTGAAAATTACCGTTTTGCCAACCGTGAATTTTTTCTGAATTCGATAGATTACCTGGTTAGTAATACCAACCTGTTTGAAAGCAGAAACAAAGACTTTGTTTTGCGTTTGTTAGATAAAACAAAAGTGACAGATCAGCGGGTTAGGTGGCAATTCGTAAATGTTGTGTTGCCTATACTTATTATACTTATTGCAGGGGCTTTTTTTCAGTGGAAAAGAAAGAGAAAATATACGAATTAAAAACATATCGTTGGCTCCTTTGACTTTGTGCTATTTATTTAAGCAAATAACTGCCATAGGCCAAGTTTTAGGTTGCATTGCTGTTAGGCCTTATCTTTAACCAACAAAACTTACTGATGTCAACACACCAAATTGTATATGTCGTTTTCGGAGTTGTATTAGTCATTGCATTGGTTTTAGATTTGGGTTTACTCAGTAAAAAAAATAAAATCATTACTATTAAACAGGCTCTACACCAAACAACTTTTTGGGTGGGTCTTGCCTTAACATTTTTTGTATTTATTTGGATACAGGGACCATCACTGGCTGCTGAAAATAAATCTATGAATGCTGTGTCCGTTATAACTGGCCCGCAACTTGCTTTTGAGTTTTTGAGTGCCTATTTAATGGAATGGAGTTTGAGTATCGACAATATTTTTGTGTTCATATTAATCTTCACAGCATTCGATGTAAAAGAAAGACATTATCCAAGGGTTTTATTAGTAGGTATTCTCATGGCCATTTTATTTAGAATTATTTTTATTACTGTGGGAGTGGCATTGGTAGCTAAGTTTTCCTGGATTTTATATCTATTTGGTGTTTTCTTGTTGTATACTGGGTATAAAATGTTTACCAGCAATGAAGACGAAGAGTTTGATCCCCATGATTCTAAATTATACATATTCTTAAAAAAATTTCTACCCTTGGTTAGTCACGATGGTGATGGCAAATACATCATTAGCGAAAATGGGAAACCCGTTTATACTTCACTATTTGTAGTGGTTGTATTGTTAGCAGCTATTGATTTGGTATTTGCATTAGATTCCATCCCAGCAGTAATGGGTATCTCAAAAGATCCATTGGTAATTTATACTTCCAATATTTTTGCTGTGCTGGGTTTGCGTTCTTTGTTTTTTCTGCTACGTGGAGCAGTTAGCAAATTTGATTATTTACAACAAGGCATAGCCATTGTTTTAATTTTTATCGGTGCTAAAATGCTGGGCGAACATTACCTAAATGAGTGGATGGAAAAAACAACACAGGTATTTTTATCTTTAGGAGTAATTCTGTTATGTATTTCAGGATCCATTTTTTATTCCATGTTTAAAAGTAAAAAAGGAGCACCCAAAGATATTTCAGATGGTTCATTATAAATATGCATAAATCAAGAACAGTAATATTCCCTGAAAACCTAACAACATTCTATGCTTTTCACAGGAGTTATATAAAAAAGTAAGGTTTAATAAAAATGTAAACAGTTTGGAATATAGCATCCAAGATATTGCGAAAGTCATTCATGCCGAAACAACGCCTACTTCCGCGGTGGTGATTGGGCACTTAGTATTAGATAGCAGAAGAATTGTATTTCCCCAAAAATCCCTTTTTTTTGCTATTAGTGGTCCTCGTAGAAATGGGCACCAGTTTATCAAAGAAGTGTACGAAAGAGGCGTAAGAAATTTTGTTGTTCAGGAAGGATTTGACTTTTCCCATTATGACAATGCTAATTTTTTAAAAGTTTCAGAAGTTATTGAAGCTTTGCAACTACTAGCTGCACATCATAGAAGTCGTTTTTCTATTCCTGTCATTGGTATCACAGGCAGTAATGGCAAAACCATTATAAAAGAGTGGTTGAATCAATTGTTACAAGCTGATTTCAATATTGTCAGAAGTCCGAGAAGTTATAATTCACAACTTGGTGTGCCATTGAGTGTTTGGCAAATGAATGAACAACACACCCTGGGCATTTTTGAAGCGGGCATTTCAAAAACGAATGAGATGCAAAGAATAGAGAAAATAATTCAACCCACGATGGGCGTTCTTACCAATATTGGAGATGCACATAACGAAGGCTTTGAAAGCAAACTGCAGAAAGCTAATGAAAAATTACAACTCTTTGTCAATGTTTCATCCTTTGTTTTCGGCAAAGAAACTATACAGTCAACCGTATTACCCGAAACCGAGGATAACTATTTGTTTCAAAATAACTGCCATTTCTTTACTTGGAGTAGAGAAGGAAATGCCACAGTTCAGATTTTGTCTGAAGAAAAGCAAAAGGTAACTACCCTTATTTCTGCGAAATATAATAATGAAACCGTTTTCATACGAATACCCTTTACTGACCGTATTTCAATGAATAATGCCATAACTTGTTGGTGTGTGTTATTGCAAATGAACTATTCAGCATCAATCATTCAAAATCGAATGATGCAGTTAGAAACTGTAGAAATGCGCATGCAATTAATAAAGGGGATTAATAATTGTTATCTTTTAAACGACAGCTATAGTAATGATTTGTCATCTTTAGATTTAGCCTTAGATTATCTACAGCAACAGGCAGGGAATCAAAAAACCACATTGGTGCTTTCTGATATTCTTCAATCAGGTAAACAGGAAGAAGTATTGTATAGGGAGATTGCCACACAATTGCATTTGCGTGGCATTAGCCGTTTGATAGGTATTGGAAGCGCCATATCAAAATTTGCATTTCTTTTTAGTGCAATCGATAAAAATATGTCAGCTTCTTTTTATCATTCTACAGAAGATTTTCTTCAACAAACCATTACACTTCAATTTAAAGACGAATATATTTTATTGAAAGGGGCAAGGATTTTTGAATTTGAAAAAATTTCCGCTTTTCTAGAACAAAAAGTGCACCAAACAGTAATGGAGATTAATCTTTCAGCACTGATCCATAACTTAAAAGAATACCAGAAAATACTTCAACCCGCTACAAAGTTAATGGCGGTGGTAAAAGCTTTTAGTTATGGTAGTGGTAGTGCAGAAATTGCCAGAATACTGCAATTTCATAAAGTAGATTATTTAGCAGTTGC
>JAYTSC010000169.1:0-2054 GCA_043745885.1 Bacteroidota bacterium
ATTGGTGGTGCCACTTTCCAGATTCCTGCTGAGGTACGTGCCGACCGTAAAATTTCATTAAGTATGAAGTGGCTGATACGTTATAGTCGCGATAGAAATGGTCGCACTATGGCTGATAAGTTGGCAAATGAGATTATCGCAGCAGCTAAAGGCGAAGGTGCCGCTTTCAAAAAGAAAGAAGATACCCACCGTATGGCTGAAGCTAATAAAGCTTTCTCCCACTTTAAGATATAAATACAAAAATATTTGTTTTGATAAAGCCCTGATAATCAGGGCTTTATTTTTTTTTGCCTACTTTCGAAAAAAAAGTTCCAAAAATACTAGAATTGTAGTGTCAGGAATATATCTTTGTAGTGACAACACTACGAAACGTAAAGACATTGTTTACATAAAAAAAATGTCTCTAAGCTGAAACCCGTAGTTAAAGTTATAAATGGGGATTCAAAAACGGACATACTTTTTCTTCATCATGCTACTGGCCACTACAATGGGTATGGCACAGATAGCAGGCTCATTTAGCATGTCACCCCTCGCATCTTCAACCGGTGGATTTACCTCGAATGGCGGTAGCCCGGTTGTAATGACCGGTACCGGTAAGTGTTTGGCGGTTTCTTCTGGACTTACTTCCATAAACATTAATAATAACGGTAAAGGTGTGTTTGGTGCTTCATGTGTAGAAACGGTTCCTATGGCTACTGTATTGGTTTCATTAACCAATTTGAATGTATATCCTAACCCAACTCATTCAACCAGCATCTTAAAATGTGTTGGCAATTTTGATGCAAATTTATTTTGTCAGGTGCGTGTAATGAGCATGGAAGGAAGGGTGATGATGAGTCAGATGGTACCATTAAAAGGTGTTGCTGCAGGGTATACCATCAATGCAGGAGCTTATGCAGCCGGCACCTATATTGTGAATGTAGATTTTATGAACCAACAGTTTAATTTGAAATTGATAAAACTATAATTCTTTCAATGGGATGTATTGTTTTTTATACTAATTAAACAAATAAAACCAATTTTATCTAACAAAAAAATTAATCAAAATGAAAGCCTTACTTTCTTATATAGCCATACTTTTTAGTGTGATACTTTTTGTTGGATGCAGCAAAAATATTGAAAACGCTATACCCAAAGATGACAGAGTTGCCAACCTTTTGGCTGGTAATGGAACGATTAGTAAGAATTGGCGTTTAGACAAAATATTTATTAATGAGATTGAGCAGCCACTCACTAATGAGCAGAAGCTCAATTTCAAAATTTATACTGCAGACCCTTTAAAAACAATGCCAACCAATTCGAACATGGGAACTTTTAAAAACCAGGAAGGATTAATCGGTAGTTGGAAATTAAGTAGTAATGGAGGGGATTTTGTAAGCGAAACGATGGTTGATAATTTTGGTACTTGTAATAAAGCAAATTACCTGATTAATAGCATATCCATAATAACATTGGATATTGAGCAAACTGTTAATTATAAAACAACCCGAGAGGTTTACAAAGTGAATTAAAAACTTTTTTTATCTAGTTTTATTACACACTTCGGTGGGTGTCCATTCATTTCACAAAAAAATAGTAATACTTTATCAGAAATTTAAAATAAAAAAGGAAATTTCCTATCTCCTTTTTCATTGCTCTTTAGCTCCATTCATTTCCTCCACTTTTTTGTATTTTTCTTACAACATTTTTACAAAAGAATAAGTCCTGTACTATCTCGGAATTGTAGGGAAATTACGAATGATCACTTCTAGAAAATAGAAGAAATTAAACAGCATTCTTTGGGCATAGTTACTGATCAACATCAATATTATTAGCGGATATGTGTCAAATTCCAATATTTTTTAGTCATAGTTAAATAAATTAAGTATTATAATTAATTATTTATCAATTAATTATGTTTTAAGCCCAATAATCTATAAAAAACTGTATTATATGCAACATTTTGTGGTAAATAAATTATAAATTTGTAGTGCAATCACTACCACTGTTATATTATTGTATGTTATTTGGTGTAATGGTAAGAGATTGTAAACCATATCCTTTTAAAAGAAAGT
>JAYTSC010000170.1:0-10562 GCA_043745885.1 Bacteroidota bacterium
GCGGCCAGACCACTACCAAACGCGATGCCGGTACTGCCTTTTTCTAATTGCGCAATGAGTTGTTCCAAACAAGCCCTGGTAGGATTTCCTGAACGTGCATAATCATACCCTTTGTTAATGCCCGGTGCTTCCTGAACAAAAGTGGAAGTTTGGTAAATAGGAACGGAGATGGCTCCGGTAAGTGGATCAACAGGAATGCTGTGAATCAGTTGTGTAGCTGTACTCATGTTAAACAGTTTGCCCCCTAGCCCCATTTATAGGGTATTGGAGAATGAAAAAAATTTGTAAAAATTCTTTTGTACTACTTAACAAGAGAAGCGAGTGCAGACTTACCAACTGTTTTTTTTATGTCTCACGCTAACTCCCCCTTTTTACCGGCGCTGAAGCTTTAGCGCAAGGGTCAGGTGGCAGGGGGGTGGACATAAAAAAACTCACCTGGTAAGTCAGATGAGTTCGATATAGTTATCCTACAATAAAAAGTAGGGCATTAGACAAACTTTACTCTGACTTATCTTTCCACATCAGTAATGTGGTCGGAGTTGGCACCTTCATACAATTGAGTGAACTGTATGGGTTGCCAAGGCTTCATCGGGCCAAAATCCCTCTGCCTTTCTTGATAAGTAATCTAAAGAACTATTGCAAATATAAAGGCACTTAATGGATATTACCAAAAATAAGTCTACTAAAATAGTAGAGATTTCGTCGAAACCCAATCTGACAAAGGCTTTTCAATGCTTAATTTTTTTTATAACAATCTTTTTATAGGTTTATTTCAACAAATGCCCTCTAAATCTGTTGCTAACATTATGGGTATTGACTTTATTTAAATTACCAATGAATATTAATTGCTAAAAATATTAGTACATTTGTCATCCTACTATTTACATTATGGCCCAAAAAATTGCGCAAGAAAAAACATCCTCATTAGCCAAGGATATTGTTGAACAGGATTGTATAGAAGTCTTTGGAGCAAGGGAACACAACCTTAAAAATATTGACATTTCAATTCCCAAAAACAAATTAGTTGTTTTTACAGGCGTTAGTGGCAGTGGTAAATCCTCTTTAGCTTTTGATACCATTTATAATGAAGGGCAGCGCCGATACATGGAAAGCTTTAGTGCTTATGCAAGGCAATTTATGGGAGATATGGAGCGCCCCGACGTGGATAAAATCACCGGTCTCTCCCCCGTGATTTCAATTGAACAAAAAACGACCAATAAAAACCCTCGCTCTACAGTTGGAACAGTGACTGAAGTGTATGATTTTTTACGATTATTGTATGCCCGTATTGGAGAAGCCTATAGTTACAATACAGGAAAGAAAATGATCAAGTTTAGCGAAGAGGAAATTGTTGAAAATATCTTTGCTAAATTTCGAAATAAAAAAATCACGTTATTAGCGCCTTTGATTAGAGGACGTAAGGGGCATTACCGTGAACTTTTTGAAGACATCAGAAAAAAAGGATTTTTAAAAGTTAGGGTAGATGAAGAAATCATGGATCTCACTGCAAAATTACAGGTAGACCGTTACAAGATTCATGATATTGAAGTAGTCATTGATCGTTTACAGGTGACGGATGATATGCGCGTTCGATTAAGTCAGAGTGTACAACAGACATTGAAAATGGGAAAAGATTTACTATTCCTGTTAGTGAATGATACGAATAAAGTAGTCCAATATTCCAAACATCTCATGTGCGAGGATACCGGTATCAGTTACGAGGAACCCTCACCCAATGCATTCTCATTTAATTCTCCTTATGGTGCCTGTTCAACCTGTAAAGGTTTAGGAAATGTGTATAGTATCAGTATGGAAGCCATCCTTCCCGACACAAAATTAAATATTAAAGAAGGAGGCATTGTACCCCTGGGAGAACAAAGAGATGCCTATATGTTTCGAAGTGTAGAGGCATTGGCTAAAAAACATAAAATTAGTTTAGACAAACCGATAAAAGATCTTTCACCATCTGCATTAAATACTATTCTATATGGCAATCCGGAAGGAAGTTCAGTAGCTATTTCAGATTTGGAAGAAGGCTACGTGGGGCAAACGTATGAAGGCGAGTTTGAAGGCATCATACCCATGTTGAATCGGTGGTTTACAGGAACTAACAGCAGTGAAAGCCAGAGAGAATGGGTTGAAAAATTTATGGAATTGAAAATTTGCTATTCCTGTAATGGAGCCCGTTTGAAAAAAGAGAGTCTTTGGTTTAAAGTAGATGAAAAAAACATTGCAGAACTCAGTGATCTGAATCTCGATAAATTACATAAATGGTTTTCAGGTGTTGAAAAGAGATTAAGCAATAAACAAAACCTAATTGCAAAAGATATTCTCAAGGAAATTCGCGAACGTGTTCAATTTTTACTAGATGTGGGTTTAACCTACCTCTCTTTAAGTAGACCCTCCAGAAGTTTAAGTGGTGGCGAATCGCAACGGATCAGGTTAGCCACACAAATCGGTTCACAACTTCAGGGAATCACTTATATTTTAGATGAACCTTCCATTGGATTACACCAACGTGATAACCATCAACTCATATTGGCGCTGCAAAACTTACGCGATATTGGCAATAGTATCCTGGTGGTTGAACATGATAAGGATATTATGATGGCTGCCGATCACCTGGTAGATATTGGGCCTAAAGCAGGCATTTATGGAGGGCATATTGTTGCAGCAGGTACACCTAAAGAAGTGCTTCAAAGTAAATCTGAAACAGCTTTATACTTAAGTGGTAAAAAAAATATTCCGGTTCCTTCAGAAAGGAGGGAAGGGAATGGTAAAATATTGGAATTGAAGGGAGCACAAGGGAATAACCTGAAAAAGGTAGATGTACAATTTCCATTGGGAAAATTTATTGTGGTTAGTGGGGTTAGCGGCAGTGGTAAATCAACCTTAATAAATGAAACACTTTATCCCATCCTTTCTAAACATTGTTACAATAGTCGTGTGACACCTATGCAATTTAAAAGTATTAAAGGCTTAGAGAATATCGATAAAGTAATTGAAATTGACCAATCTCCCATAGGCAGAACGCCTAGAAGTAATCCGGCTACTTATTGTGGATTTTTCACTGAAATAAGAACCTTATTTGCTGCCATGCCCGAGGCAAAAATCAGGGGTTACAATGCAGGACGTTTTTCTTTTAATGTAAAAGGAGGTCGTTGCGATGTTTGTGAAGGTGGTGGAATGCGTGTTATTGAAATGAATTTTCTGCCTGATGTGTATGTTCATTGCGAAAAATGTAATGCTAAAAGGTATAACAGAGAAACACTGGAAATTCGATTTAAAGGAAAATCCATCAGTGATGTATTAAATATGACGGTTGATGAAGCCTGTGAGTTTTTTCAACCAATCGCTTATTTGTATAGAAAAATAAAAGTATTACAAGATGTGGGCTTGGGTTATATAACACTCGGGCAATCTGCCGTAACACTTAGTGGTGGCGAAGCCCAACGTGTAAAATTAGCAACAGAATTAAGTAAAAAAGATACCGGTAAAACATTTTATATCTTAGATGAACCCACTACCGGCTTACATTTTCAAGATATTCAACATTTACTAGATGTATTAAACAAATTGGTCAATAGAGGAAACACGGTTCTGGTAATTGAACATAATCTCGATGTAATAAAAGTTGCCGATCATATTATTGATTTGGGGCCTGAAGGAGGGGATGGAGGAGGTGCGATTTTATTTGAAGGTGTACCCGAAAAAATGGTGAATAATAAACAAAGCCATACTGCTAGATTTCTTAAAATCGAATTGGAGGCATAAGCTTAGTAATCTTAAGAAATATCAACCAAGAATTTTTTGGCAAACAATTTTTAAATACAGGTTATGATTTTGTCATTTCAATATGTTCAATATTATCCTCTAAGTACAGTTCACTAGATTTTTCAAATCCAAATGATTCATAAAATTTCTTAAGGTATAATTGAGCTCCAATTTTTATAGGTCCTTTTCCAAACAAAGTATAACAAGCTTCTATTGAGCAATTTACCAATAATCTTCCGGCACCTGTTTTTCTATACAAAGGAGAACTGATCACTCGGCCTATTGACATTTCAGTATAGGCAAGCCCCGGTGGAAGTAGTCGCGCGTATGCCACCAGAAAATCGTTTTCTTTTACCATAAGATGATGACAATGAGGGTCTTTATTGTCTGCATCCTGATAGATGCAGTGTTGCTCTACCACAAAAACTTCGTTACGTAGTTGCATAATAGAATATAACTCAAAAGGAGTAAGAGCTTCAAAGGATTTGTAAGTAACCGTATATTTATTTTCAGTCATTTTTAAAGTATTTACTGGCTAACTTCAATTTCAGAAGTAAAAGTACTGCTATACCACAATTATTTCACACCTTTGGTACTTAATTTAGAATTCAAATTTTTTCACCAGTTTAATCTTACATGTCAAAGAAAGTTGCCATTATTGGAGCAGGCCCAGCCGGACTAACGGCCGCTTATTTATTAGGTAAAGAAAATCAGCAGGTTACGATATTTGAAAAAGATCCTAAATATGTGGGTGGTATTTCAAGAACTGAATCGTACAAAGGCTATCATTTTGATATTGGGGGGCATCGTTTCTTTTCAAAATCAAAAGAAGTAGAAGATTTTTGGACAGAAATTTTAGGAGATGAAATGTTAGAAAGGCCTAGAAGTTCAAGAATCTATTACAATAAAAAATTCTTCTCCTATCCTTTAGTAGCATTTGAGGCTTTGAATAAATTGGGAATTATTGAAAGTGGATTGTGCGTTCTGAGTTATTTAAAAGCCCAGGCTTTCCCTGTTAAAAATCCTGCCAACTTTGAAGACTGGGTCATTAACCAATTTGGTGAAAGGTTGTTTCGGATTTTTTTTAAAACCTACACTGAAAAAGTTTGGGGAATCTCCTGTAAAGAAATTTCTGCCGATTGGGCTGCTCAACGCATTAAAGGATTATCCCTAAGTACTGCAATTTGGAACGCTTTATTTAAAGGCAAACCAGGGGCAAGTAAAGACAAAGTAATTAAAACTCTAATCGACTCATTCCGTTATCCCAAATATGGACCGGGTATGATGTGGGAAACCTGTAGAGACAAATGCAAACAAATGGGTGTGGAGGTTTTGATGAATTGTGGAGTTAAAGACATTAGTACCACCAATAATAAATGGACTGTACATACCAATGATGGCCAGTCATTAGAAGGTTTTGATTATGTACTTTCCTCAGCCCCCATGCGTGAATTAATTGCTGGTGTAAGTCCGAAATTTCCTGAAAAAGCATTTGCTTCTGCTCAACAACTAAGTTATCGAGATTTTTTAACCGTAGTGCTGATTTGTAAAGATAAAGATGCTTTTACGGATAACTGGATATACATTCATGATCCCAGCGTAAAAGTGGGACGCGTTCAAAATTTTAAATCCTGGAGCCCATATATGGTACCTGATCCGAAAATGGCTTGTTATGGGCTAGAATATTTTTGTTTTGAAGGAGACGGATTATGGACAAGTTCTAATGAAACCCTAATTAATCTTGCCAAAAAAGAAATTGAACAAATTGGATTGACAAAGGATAGTGCAGTGGTTGATGGTTATGTTGTTAGGCAACCCAAAGCCTATCCGGTATACAATCATACGTATAAAGAAAACGTTGATAACGTTCGTGAAGCTTTAAAATCTTATCCCGGTTTGTATTTGGTTGGCCGAAATGGTATGCATAAATATAATAACCAGGATCATAGCATGATGACTGCTATGTTAGCAGCTAAAAATATTATTGCCGGAAAAGAATTATTTGATCTTTGGGATGTAAATGAGGATGCAGAATACCATGAAGGTGGTGAAAGAGGGGCAGAAAAATCAGGTAAAATATCGGAGCGATTAGTGCCTGAGAAAATTAATTAAAAATAATTGAAGACCTAATTTATTTTTAGCCGCAGATTCTTAGATTAATCCACATATAATCTGCGAAACTGCGGCAAAGCTTTTTTACCCCAGGCAATTATCTACCCGCCACACCCGGAACAACCGCCAAACTTTCATTACCTGTTTCATTTACTGATTGAACTGCGAAAAAATAATTGTCTTTAGAAAAGGGTAGGGTATAACTTGTTTCAGTTGTAAAAAATTTCTTTTGCCAGAAAGCACTGGTGGTTTCCCTCATCAAAATGTAATAACCTTTTACTTTCCCCGATAATGGGGCCTTCCAGCTGAGAGATGTATAATTGCTGAGTTTTCGAACTTCTATTCTTACTTCTTCAGGCTTTGCCGGAGCTTTGGCTAAATTGGCCAGATTAGAAAGATTCATCGCAGTATTCTTCCGCAGGTATTCAAAATCCATAAACTCAGGTAAGTCGCCATACTGTATTCCATTCTCTTTTCTAACATCCTGGTGTTGATGATAATAATTTTCATTCATTTCAGTAATTCTAACTGCGGCATAACCATTTTCTACATAAGGAGTATGATCACCTCCACGCAAAAAACGGTCGTTCCGATATACCATCAAAATTTCCAGATTTTCAACATATCGCTCTCCAATTTCTTTTACATATCGTGCCAATTGTCTTGCCCTTCCATCATTTTCCAACCCTAGATTACGGATATTGGTTGCAATCCTTCCCGTATCTAAAACAGATAATCCTTCACTAAAAACACGAATACGGGTATTATCAATGATTTTTGTTTCACTACTATTATTGCTTCCCATAATATCATTGTTCAAATCAGCCTCAATATTCCAGCCTTCTTTCTTTGCTTTCCTAGCCATAAAGTAAGCTCCCAACAAGCCTTGCTCTTCTCCACTTACTGTAACAAAAATGATCGTTGCAGGGAATGAATGTTGACTCATTATTCTAGCGCATTCCAATACAGCTGCTGAACCACTTCCATCATCATTCGCACCCGGAGCATCACCAATACTGTCGGTTGGACTGCTTCGCATATTATCTAAATGTCCACTGATTAGAAAGATTCGTTTATCATTTGGATCAGTTCCTTTTAGTGTGGCGACTACATTTCCCAAAACTATATCTCTGCTTACTCTTCTGTTATCTGCTTTATAAATAGTGGTATCAATGAAGGTAGTTAATCGTCCGCTACTTTGTTTTGCAAATTCATTGAATTTACTAAGGACCCAATCTCTGGCAGATCCAATACCCCTTGTCGGATTCAATTGCGTACTTAAGGTATTTCGTGTGCCATAGCTTACCATTTTATTGATATATGCTTGTAGCGAGTCTGCAGATACTTCTTTGACCATCTTATCAATTTCAGGATCACGGGAAATGATGGTTTGAGCAAAAATATAATCATTGCAAAAAACCAGTGCTAGGAAATAAAACAGGTATTTTCTCATATAAAAATAGTTGAAGACTAAAGTTAAGGACAAGATATAATTTATTTGTTTGTGAATTGGTAAATGAATATAATTATTGAAGATTTTATATTTGAATAAAATTCTACAAGTACTGTTAATACTTATCTCAAACTGAGAATAAATTATTTTCTAAATCTAATCCTGATACTGGGAATCGTTATGTAACAAAATATACAGGAAGTAATAGCCAATGCCATGATAAGATCTATCTATTTGATTCAGGAATCACTGGATTTCCGGTGCTTTAAAGATGTTTCGTATGTCATAATCTACACTATAATTTTCTAAAATGTTGATGTATTCATCCAAAAAACTAATTTTTTTATGGTGCGCTTGTTGGCGTTCTATGTATCTAGCTACTACTGATAAATGTGATTTTGAGTAACTAAAAGCGCCATATCCATTTTGCCATTGAAACTTTTGCTCTGTCAATTTTTCCTTGTTTATCCATTCTGAGGAATCGCATTTTACCAACTGCATTATTTTTGATATTGATTGAGTTGGGTTTAACCCAATAAAAATATGTATATGATCAGGCATATTATTAATTGCTATCATTTTATGACCATTATTTTGAATAATCGCAGTTATATATAATCTTAACCGTTCATCCCAAATGGGATCAAGCATTGCTTTACGGAATTTTACTGCGAATACAAATTGAATATATAATTGGGTGTAGGTATCAGGCATTTTTTTAACACCAAAATAATCTAAAATACTATGGGCATCCCCTACCGGGGCAATGTATTTTTACTCCGTATTTATTCTGGCTACAGAGCTTTTGTCCCTACCTGGACATTGGTTTATTAGAAAATTTTTTCTAAATTTGGAAGATGCTCTCTATTGCATTTTTTTCTTCAATAGAAATTATTGTTCAGATACAAAAAAATATAAACTAAAAAGTCTTGCCCTGTTTGTGGCTACCGCTCTGTAACACAAGATAGGTCAGCGAAAGAACACAATGCCCCGGTAGTCTACCGCTTTGTAACAAAAGATAGGTCAGTGAAATAGCTCTATGCCAGGGTAGGGGCTATCTTTAAGATTTGAGTAGTATTATCATTAAAAAAAACAGTTAATGATAAATTAATACCCATACTTCCCCTTCCATCTTTCTTTTAAAAATTTGCGTAGTTCATTTTCTCTCGCATTATTTCCCGGTTCATAGAATGTAGTGCCTGAAATTTTCTCTGGCAAGTATTCCTGTTCGAGAAAATTTCCTTCACCTAGGTGACTGTATTGATAACCCTTACCATAATTCATATCTTTCATCAATTTGGTGGGGGCATTTCGTATATGTAATGGAACAGGTAAATCTCCTTCTTTACCAACTGCCTGCAAGGCTAAAGCAATGGCAGTATATGCTGCATTGCTTTTTGCAGAAGAAGCTAGATAAGTGGCACATTGTGATAATATAATCCTGCTTTCAGGGTAGCCAATTTTACTAACAGCATCAAATGTGGTATTAGCCAGTAATAAAGCATTGGCATTTGCATTGCCAATGTCTTCACTGGCAAATATGAGCATTCGTCTTGCAATGAATTTTACATCTTCTCCACCTTCTATCATTCTGGCCAACCAATAGACTGCTGCATTGGGATCGCTACCGCGCATACTTTTAATGAAAGCAGAAATGATATCATAATGTTGTTCACCTTGTTTATCATACAAAGCGATTTTCTTCTGTGCAACCAACATAACCAGCTCATTGGTTATAATAGCCCTGGTGTCAAGTTGGTCTCCCCCCAAATTTCTGTTTTGTAATACCAGCTCTAAAAGGTTTAATAATTTTCTACCATCACCACCTGAAATATTAAATAAAGCTTCCGTTTCTTTTAATTCGATGGGTTGCTTTTGTAAAAGTTCATCTTTTTCAATAGCTATATCCAGGAGTTTAGTGAGATCATTTGTTTGAAGAGACTTTAAAACATATACCTGGCACCTACTTAGTAAGGCACTATTCACTTCAAAAGAGGGGTTTTCTGTAGTGGCACCGATTAGGGTAATTGTACCTTTTTCAACTGCACCTAATAATGCATCTTGTTGCCCTTTATTGAAGCGATGAATCTCATCAATAAATAGTATTGTGCCTGATTGTTTTTTTGCTTCCTCTATTACCTCTCTCACTTCTTTTACACCGCTACTAATAGCACTAAGCTGAAAATAGGGTACTTGTAAACTATGTGCAATTATATTGGCAATCGTAGTTTTACCTACACCCGGTGGACCCCAAAGAATCATAGAAGGGATTTTTCCCTGCTCTATAGAGGTTCTTAAAATACTTCCTTTTCCGGTAAGGTGTTCTTGACCTACCAAATCATCCAATGTATTTGGACGCATTCTTTCAGCTAAAGGGATATGATTGTTCACACCTGAAAAGTAGTAAATATTTAGAAGTACTAGTGTCTCATCCAGCAATAAAAAGTATTAATCTTTTGATGGTATGTCAAATAAATAGCTGTACTGTCTCATAATCCGAAAATTCAGGAAAATATGGGAGAGTAATATGATACTAACAAATAGCATAAAATATACCATTCCTTTTAGTAAGGTCAGAAATAAGTCAATCGTGAGTTGGGGTGGTATGTTGGGTTGTGTTTCCAGAAATTGATTAAGGTATTGTCTTAAAACCATGTCGCTCGAGAATAAAACACTAAGGCCATTCATTAACATCAGCATACCCATAAATAAAGAAACATAGGCATTAACGCGAATCCAATCACGCAAATTGGAATGTTGGTGTCGACCGGTATTAATACTTTTTGTCAAGAAAACCAGGCTTTTAAATGTATAAATCACAAATGCTGCCAAAACGAAAGCAACTAATAGAAGGGCTGGATTTGCTAAGGCACTTAAGATTACTAAGAAGTCGAAGAATCCAAAAATTACTGCAATAGGGAGTAAAGTATAGGTAAGAATTCGAAAGAGCGTTAATTGTTTCATGAGTTATCAGCATTATTTATATTTGCTGTGGATTTGTAAATGTATTGAAAATAGTTGCTGTACTACAATTAGTTGTAATTTGGTCATGAACGAATTACTAATACATTTGGCAAGAGTATATTTTTAAAAAAAAGCTCAATCCAAAATATAACGAAAAGTCAAAATTTAAAGCCACATTTTTGTAATAATGATCTGTAGTTTAGAAAAGTATATTATTCTTTTAGATCCAGCTTAATTTGTAACTCTTCAAATTGTTTGG
>JAYTSC010000171.1:0-1654 GCA_043745885.1 Bacteroidota bacterium
TTATGGTCTTTGCGTGAAACTAAGGAGTAAACTCTCTTCTGAATACCAATTTTCAGGCTACCAAAAACAACGAAAAGAAACTATATTTATAAGCCACCAAAAAAATTGTCATGAAAAAAACAATACTCTATTTTGGATTATTTCTTTTTGTCCAGCAAATACTTGCTCAGCAAACATTTAATGGGATAGATAATAATCTAGGTAATATTTTCCGGTTATCCAATGCCAAAACGCGATCAATTAGCCCGGAGAACTTTCATGGAGCCAAAGGACAGGGAGGCATGGCAACAACAGGTACCGGTTCATCAGCCGCCAGAGATTTAGGTGTGGGATGGAAAATCAGTCCGAGTGTAGTTATCAAATCTAAAACTACTTTTACTATCGCAGAAATAGACAGTGCGGGTTCTATTCAGCATATCTGGATGACACCCTCCGGTAATTGGCGGTATTCAATTCTCCGTTTTTATTGGGACGATGAAACCACCCCTTCTGTTGAAGTGCCGGTGGGCGATTTTTTTGGAATGGGTTGGGGACAATATGCCTCATTAAATTCATTACCTGTAACCGTAAATCCAGGCAGTGCCTTTAACTGTTACTGGCCAATGCCTTTCCGCAAGAAGTGTAAGATAACCATGGAAAATATGGATGAGAAAGATATGTATTTATATTACCAGATAGATTATGTATTAACTGATGTGCCAAATGATGCGGCTTATTTTCATGCACAGTTTAGAAGGGTTAATCCATTGCCTGATAAACAGGATTATGTATTGATAGATGGTATTAAAGGGAAGGGACAATATGTAGGTACGTATATAGCTTGGGGTGTACATAACAATGGTTGGTGGGGTGAGGGCGAGATTAAATTTTTTATGGATGATGATGGTGTCTATCCTACCATTTGCGGAACCGGTACAGAAGACTATTTCTGTGGTTCTTATGATTTTGATACAAAGAAAAAAAATGCCTTCGGGATTTCTGAAACCAATTACACAGAATTCTCTACTGCCTATGCCGGGTTACACCAAGTAATTAAAGGCGATGGACATTATGCAGTTCAACAACGATTTGGCATGTATCGGTGGCATATTACAGATCCGATTCGTTTTGAAAAAAATTTAAAGGTGACCATTCAGGCATTGGGATGGAGAGAAGGGGGGAGGTATTTGCCTTTACAGGACGATATTGCCTCAACCGTTTTCTGGTATCAAACCCCCGGACATACTGATTTTCCTAAATTGCCAGCCAAAGATGGGTTAGAAGTTGATTGATCTGATCACTTGAGTTGAATTAATTTTTGGAAAGTTGCCAACTTTCCAAAAGTTTTTATGTAAAGCAGGAAGAAAAAATAAGGAATGCACAAATGCATTGACTCTTTGAGAAATTGGCAACCATTTTTGTATTTTTATCCCCTAAAACCAGATAAATGAGCCAATTAGCAGAAGAGTTCAATAGTTACCGCGAAAAAATGAATGAAGTGATCTTGAGTAAGAATAACCTGGTCATGAAAAGACTTTGGAATTTAGATACCAACACCTATGAAGCCGGCGCACTTGATAAAAGAACCAAAGAAATGCTGGGTTTGGTGGCAAGTATGGTATTGCGTTGCGATGATTGTATAAAATACCACCTGGGTAAAAGCCATGAACTAGGC
>JAYTSC010000172.1:0-5032 GCA_043745885.1 Bacteroidota bacterium
ACGGGATAATCCCCAACCGAAATGCCGGTTCGATATAAATGGTATTGATAGGGCAATTTTATGTGTTCTATATTCAACCTTACCTTCCCCCTTAATCTTCTTCCCTCTCTATTATAAGGCATAAAAGCCATTCCTTTATCCATTTCATCTTCTGCTAATCCGATATGTTTTTGTTTTAATTCTGTTTGCAGGAAATAAATAAAACCCAAAGTTTGGTTTTTAGATTGGATATATTTCGCTTCTCTTTCTATGGGTTTCATTTCAACAACATCTAAATAATCATCATTACCATGTGCCGGCCAGTTAAGCATATATTTGGGGGGGGAACCTTTTGTTACCGTTAGTTTTCCATAGTCTAACACTTTCTGTGTATTTGCAGCATAGGGTTTGTCTTTGCAAGGTGCCTCATTGGTACTGCAATAATATTTGGTGGCACGATAGCCAGGTGGGATGGGAATCGTTTTATCCACTCCTTTCCCAAAATCCTGTAAAGTGGCAGCCCATGTAAGATCCTGAATCACAGATGATTTTCCGGGAGCTATTTTTTCTCCACTTTGTGTACTGTCTTCCGTACCCAAATCATATTTAGCACCGGCATTGGCAAAAACATCTCCCAAATCTGTAGCATCTACCGTGACTTGAGCGGTTACTTCCAATTGCCCTCCTTTATTATTTATAAAACTTGCCCCAGTAACTTTATTGCCGTTTTTCAATGCTTTATCAAAATACCAACCATACACTACTTGCAATTTTTTTTCTTGAAAGGCCCATGCTTTAAAAATGCTATCTCCTACATGAGGTTCAAAACAAGTTTCACTTACCCAGCCTGAAAAAAGATGAGTGGTCTGATAATGCGTATACAATGCCTGTCTGAATTCTTCCCAAATACCACTAGGCAAGTCATTGTTTCCATCGGTACAACTTACTCCTGCTGCAGTAATCATACCGCCTAGCCAGTTTGTTTGTTCAACAATAATGGTTCTGGCACCACTTCTGGCACTTTGAATCCCTGCCGCAATTCCTCCGGTACTGCCACCTACTACCAGTACATCTGTGTTCATTTTAATAGTTTGGGCTATTAATGAATTGCCCAATAAAAAAAGAATAGCGAAAAAAGAAATTTTAATCATACAAGCAAACTTGAATCTAAGATAATAAAAAAGGAGCTGTATTTTTCAATACACCTCCTTAACCTTTTAATCTTTAATTTCTTTAAAAAGGCAAATCATCCAATGGTTCCGTTAAATCACTGGCCGAAGGTGTAGCTGTGGGTGGTTGTGGGTGAGATGAGTTGGCCCCAACAGCATCTTGGTTTCCAGAAGTTCCGTCAGCACTTTTGCTGCCTAAAAGCTGTACACTAGCCACCCTTAGTGTTAAGGAAGCACCGTTTCTTCCATCACCTGTGGTATAGGTTCTTACATCCGGTTGACCATCAACAAATACTTGCGTGCCTTTCTTTAAATAAGGCGCAACAGCGGTTTTGTCGGTCCAGTAGGCACAGTCTACCCAAACAGTTTTGTCTTTCTGGTTTCCTTGTGCATCTTTAAAGCGCTCTGTATGCGCTACATTAAAGTTGATTACATTTTTGCCATTTACATTATTCACGATGGCATCTTTTCCAATGTTTCCGATTACTTGAAGCTTTATCATAATATTTATGTTTTTGTAAAAGTCTAAAGAATAAAATTAGTAAAAAAGCGTATTTGCCGCATAAACTAGTTTTTTTTTACTGTATAAAATGGTGGTAATATAACCAAAACTGTTTGGAAGAATTCCTGCAAAGTGGTGAAGAATGAAGAAATAAGTCGCTAAGAATCGCTTTGCTCCTTATGCGGCATTAGGAATTTGAGCGTTTTTATTGCACGCCAGGGCCAAGGCGCAGTTAAAGAAGTTTTTAAATTTCAAACTGATACATTAACCTTTGCTATTCAATTTTAAGGACTTTGCGAGCATTTTTTCAAGCTCCAGCGCCGTAAAAGCAGTTTTTAAAATTTGAACTTGACTTCTAGCATTTAGTATTCAATAAATATGCGTCTGCGAATAAGCAATTGATATACTAGTTTATTATACTATTTTACTAAATTTTCCTTTATCGTAATTATCAGAACCCACACAATAACTAACCTTAACCTTACATAGTTTATATTTGCCACTTATTTTAATCGAAAAGAACCGGATCTAATCTTAATTTATGAGCCGTAAAGGGAAGGTTTTGGTAGCAATGAGTGGCGGTATCGATAGTACCGTGGTATCACTTATGCTGCATAATGAAGGGTATGAGGTAGTTGGGATTACAATGAAAACCTGGGATTATGCAAGTAGTGGCGCTAGTAAAAAAGAAACAGGCTGCTGTAATATTGATTCATTTAATGATGCCCGCCAAGCTGCTGTTCACCACGGGTTTCCACATTTTATTTTAGATATCAGGGAAGAATTTGGCGATTTTGTTATTGAAAATTTTGTTGACGAATACTTAGCCGGAAGAACACCGAATCCCTGTGTGATGTGTAATACCCATATTAAATGGCGGGCTTTGCTGAAAAGAGCCGATGCACTGGATTGTGAATTTATTGCCACCGGACATTATGGTTTAATCAGACAACACAGTAACGGAAGATATGTGATTAGTAAAGGACTGGATGAAACCAAAGACCAGAGCTATGTTCTATGGGGACTTGATCAACAGTTGCTCAGTCGCACCATGTTACCCTTAGGCGGTTATCGAAAATCAGCCATTAAACAAATGGCTATTGATATGGGCTATCCCGAACTGGCTAAAAAAAGTGAGAGCTATGAAATTTGCTTTGTTCCTGATAATGATTATCGTGGGTTCTTAAAAAATCGCGTTGAGGGATTAGAAGAAAAAGTAGCCGGTGGTTGGTTTGTTGATAAATCAGGTAAAAGACTGGGACAACACAAAGGGTATCCCTTTTATACCGTAGGGCAAAGAAAGGGATTAGAACTGGCCATGGGACATCCTGTATATGTAACGTCTATTAACCCTGAAACAAATACAGTTGTTTTGGGTGATGAAATTGATCTGGAACAAAATGATATGTTAGTTGGAAAACTGAACTGGCAAAAATATGATGGTATTACAGATGGTATGGAAGCCATCACTAAAATTCGTTACAAAGACAAAGGTGCACTTAGCAATTTATATACTTCGGAAAATGGTATTCGTGCCCGTTTTTATGAAAACGTAAAAGGCATTGCCCCCGGACAGAGTGCCGTTTTTTATGAAGGTAATGATGTGATTGGCGGTGGGATTATTCAGAGGGGTGAATGGGTAGTTTAATCTAGTTTAGCCCATGTTGGTCGCCTGACCAACATGATAAATTTAACCGCCTTTCTTGCTCGCCTTTGTCAATTGTTACTAACCATCCTAGCCCAATTACGGAAGAATATGAAAAGAAATTAGGCAACATTAATTAATAGAAAGCATTTCTGCGCCGGTTCATTAAAATAAGCGACCAAATGATTAATCATTGTATTTAATGTATTACAGTTATAGTAGCCACTTCCCCCCGAGGGCTAAAAAGAAAATAAGTAACACAAAAAATAGAACAATAACCAACAAGAAGTGATAAGCAGGTAGATACTTTCTCCATAAACAAATTCAAATGGCGAAGACGGTCAACTCAAAAGTATACCACAAAGCCCCGCTACTGAAATTTAATGCGGGGTTAATTTGGGGGCTTTGCAGGTAATTTTCTTATTGTTAGTAGTAATTTTAAACAGACCATTATGCTGAAAGAAGACTTATTGAAATTTATTGCAGACAATCAGAACAACAAACTAATGGATTTTTACAATAAGACTTATGATAAACTGAAAGACTTAAATCGTAAAATTGACAAACTAGCACTTTTACTGGGAATTATTGTTCTAATTTACTTTATTGCTTCCAAAGCAACCGTTTCATCATTCTCAATAGTACCTGTTACTATTTCCGACATTACTTTGATTACAAAATTGCTTCCCATATTTTTTGGCGTATTATTACTTGATTTGTCTATCACTTCAGAACATAAAGCTGAGTTATAAACAACCGTTACCCCACATTGCAGCTAAGAATCGGCAAATTGAGTAATAGCCTGCGTTTCCATTCTTTTGGGTGGCGGCTTGTGTACTAAAAATTTAAGTTGCTTAAAGGGTTGTGCTTTTTGTTGTTTTAGGGCGTTGTGGATTTTTTTCAGGTCTTCGGTTGGTTCGGTGCATCGCTTAATTTGTATGATTTTATCTTAGCTGTTTTGAGCACTTGTCAGCACATATTTTTGTATAGATGCTTTTCATTTTATTTCCTTCCAATCATCATTTATACCAGATTGTTTTTATTGATAGCGTATGGCGTTTACAAGCCAATAGGCCAATAATCCTAAGTGTAAATGTACCATTGTGGCATTATCATTTTTATGATAAATGGGGCGTAAGTCTAAATCTGTTTTCAGTATACTAAAGGTAGATTCTATCTCTATGATGGTATTGTAAATCATCCATTCTAAGGCTTCGTCTGTGTCTTCTAAATTTGTTCTTAAAAAATATACACCCAATTTATTATTCACTTCGGCTTTTGCCATATCCTTTTGCCAGTAAATATTTTTTACTGTTTGGGTAGCAGTGTCAATGTCAAAGCTGATGTTGTACAGATGATGGATGGACAGATATTTTTGTTTGGCCCTGCCAATTCTTTGTTGCACTTTATCTGTTTTCTTAATACCTCTTTGGATATTTCGGTCTATAGTTGTATGTTTTGACACCGGAAGAGTATAGGTTATCTGATACATATTATGGGTTAATTCTGCGGCTTTCTTAATAGATAAATTTGATCCCTAGAGGTGGTCTGCTTTTTTGACCCTCCTGAGTTGTTTTGGAGGGCAATTTTTCTCAAAAATGGGTAAAATTCTCTTTTTTATTAACTAAAAAGTATGCTAAAACACAATAAAAAATTGAAACCATAAAACAAGGCCTAATTTTTTGAACTTTTTAAGGGGAACTAAAAAGAGTCTGAAAACACGAAACCCTTGCCAGT
>JAYTSC010000173.1:0-11638 GCA_043745885.1 Bacteroidota bacterium
ATATTCTGTTCAGATTATTTCGTTCCCTACTTTCATCCCGGCTTGGTAAATATCCCGGTTTTTCATGATGCTTTTTTTTGGGAATACCCAAGTCATTACAATAAATACTGGTTATACTTATTTCATTTGTTAGGAGTTGGTGCGGCAAAAAAATCTCCCTTTATTGTAACACCAACAAAGTATACACAAAAACAAATTGCCCATTTTTCCGGTATAGATAAAGAAAAAATTATTCCAATTTATGAAGCGGCTAAACGCTTCAGCTCACCAACACAGGTTAGCCAATCTGCATTTAAAGAATTGGAGGAAAGTTTACCATATCAGTATATTTTACACGTTGGGACTTTTGAAATAAGGAAGAATCTCTTACGCTTATTGGAAGCCTTTGATTCATTATCAAAACAGGGACACCCAAATCTTACATTGATATTGATTGGACAATCAAGTCCCAAAAAAAATATTGACGACAGTGCGCGGCTTTTTCAAATGATCAAAGAGAAAAATTTGGAAGAAAAAGTAATTATTCCAGGTTATGTAAGCGACGAAATGCTTCATTTCTATTATAAAAATGCAGCCTTGTATGTTTTCCCTTCAAGAAACGAAGGGTTTGGAATTCCGGTATTGGAAGCTTTTAGTTATGGCGTTCCGGTAATCATTACCAATAATTCTTGTCTACCCGAAATAGCAGGTGATGCGGCTATTTCTTTTCATCCTGATGACAAAGATGACCTTTGTCGGAAAATGCATGAACTACTCACAAATACTACATTAATTAAACAACAATCAGAAAAGGGTTATGAACGATTGAAATATTTTTCTTGGGAAAAAGCTGCCAGCGAATTAAAAAAACTCTTCAAAATAGCCATTAAAAAAATATAAATTCACTCTTTCTACACGCTCCCTTATGCGTTTGATTTCATTTTTTTGTTCTAACCATTACCTTTCAAATGGCTCAATACATATTCTTTCTGTATCATGTACTTCTGCTTAATTCATTTGTTTCCCTTTCAAGCAGATCAGTGTTGAATACCCCGATCCTATCTCAATTATCTTTTTTGGGGTCATATTTTTCACCTTAAATAAAATAATTCACGAACACCGGATCCAAAGGCAGGGTTGTTTAGATAAAAAGTTTCTACTGTAGGTAACCTTCTTTTACAAATTCCTTCAATTAAGCTGAGAATTTCAATTTGCCTAAAGAGCTTATTTGTTGTGATACATGGAAATCAATCCTCAATTCCCTAATTTTTATGACATTAAAAGCCGCAGAATAAGTCAATTTTGTTTCAAAATCATGGTCTATGATCCTGGAAACACTAATTATTAAGAAAGATAGTTACGTTTTTAAGGAAATTCTCTAACCCATAATATCTAATAAATTGCACAGCAGCCAGAAAAAAAGAGACTAAAAAAGGTCAAATATTCTAAAAAGTAATTTTTTAATGTATTTTCTCATGGATTGTTAATTACAAAATCGAATATTTGCAAAGATTATGAAGAATTAAGCAAAACCATTACTTATCGACTCAATTACTAACTAACTCACTAAAAATTCTAATTATTAATCCAGTTGATTATATACAATCTCGTTTTAAAGGCCCCTGGTCATTGAGTGACAAAACAATAACCATAAGCCGTCTGGCACTTTATTTTATTCGTGGGTGCCTACATCGAATTTTCTTTTCTAAAGTAAGTGGTTTACTCTTAATAGGCAAAGGAGTCTCTATACGTTATGCAAACCATCTTGTAGCAGGCAAAGACCTTATAATAGAAGATTATGCGGAAATTAATTGTTTATCAAAACAAAAAATCATCTTGGGGGATAGGGTAACCATTGGCAAATTTGCCATTATCCGCCCCACAAATATATATGGAGGTGAAATTGGGGAGGGTTTGAAAATCGGCAACAATTCCAATATTGGCCCCTACTGTTATATAGGCTGTTCGGGATATATAGAAATTGGCAATAATGTAATGATCTCACCAAGGGTAAGCATTTATGCTGAAAACCATATTTTCGAAAGTACAGATATACCTATTAAGGTTCAGGGTGTGTCAAAGCAGTTTGTAAAAATAGAAAACGATTGTTGGATAGCTGCTAACAGTATTATATTGGCAGGAGTTACAATTGGTAGTGGTTCAGTTGTAGCTGCCGGTAGTGTAGTTACCACCGATGTGCCCCCTTTTAGTATAGTAGCAGGAGTACCGGCTAAAATTATTAAAACCCGCAATAAGCCAGCATGAACATCCTAATTCTGCACAGCTCTTCAGATTTGTATGGGGCCAGTAAAATATTAATTTCAACAGTAGAGGTATTTAATAAAAATGGCCATGAAGTTTTGGTGGTTCTAACAGAAGATGGGCCCTTGGTAAGAGAGTTACAGCAAATGGGTGCAAATGTGGTGTTTATCCGTTTGGGAATTCTAAGAAGAAAATACAAAACACCCTTGGGTATCCTTAATAGATTATGGGTAATGAGAAAAGCCTATTTTTCTATTAAACAACTCATTCAACAAAAAAACATTACCCTGGTTTATTCGAATACAACGGCGGTATTGATGGGAGCTTTTGTAGCCAAGAAACTAAACATAAAACATATTTGGCATGTTCATGAGATTTTAGAAAACCCCAAATGGTTATACCGGTTTCTAGGCTGGACATTAAATAAGTTCAGCACCAAAGTAATTGTTGTTTCAGAGGCTGTAAAAAAAAGTTGGGGCAAATATGTGGAAGTAAAGAAACTACAGCTGATCTATAGTGGGATTGATTATTCGCCTTATTTTATTACCTCTCATAAACTAAAAACAACCTTAGGAATTAAGGATGAGGTAATCGTAATCGGTATGATTGGAAGGGTACATTTTTGGAAAGGACAGGATTATTTTCTACAGATAGCAGCCGAATTGAACAAAAGAATTTCCGGGGTTAATTTTGTAATGATTGGTGATGCCTTTCCGGGCAATGAATTCTTATACGAAAAAATTAATCATTTAATAAAAGTAGGGAACCTTGAATCAGTGGTAATTGATCTAGGCTATCGATCAGATGTTTCTGAATTACTACAAGGTTTTGACATTTTTATTTTACCTTCTACTTTACCTGACCCTTTCCCAACTGTGTTACTGGAAGCAATGGCATCTGCCATACCGGTGATAGCTACCAGACAAGGAGGGGCTATGGAAATGATAGAAGAAAATATCTCGGGTTGCTTTATTGAGTTAAATGCCCCTTTTGAAGCATCTTTACAAATTGAAAAATTAATACACAATAAAGCATTAAGAAAACAATTGGGTGAAGCAGGTAGAAAAAAAGTAATGACTTCCTATTCAGCCGATGCATTTGAGAAAAAGATGCTAAAAATTTTGGAATGACAGTTGCAATTATTGGATCCAGAGGTTACCCATATGTTTATAGTGGTTATGAAACTTTTGTAAAAGAACTATCGGAAAGATTGGTAACAAAAGGAATTCATGTGAAAGTTTATTGTCACAAAAACCTTTTCCTTTCACAACCCAAAATTGTAAACGGTATTGAGCTTATTTATCTTCCTACCATTGAAACAAAGACCCTCAGTCAATTAATTCATTCTTTTTTATCCTTTTTTCATGCCTGTTCCGGCAAAACGGATGTGATTCTGACAGTGAACGCTGCCAATGGTCCTTTCGGATTAATTGCCCGCATTTTTGGCATCCCAACTTGTATTAATGTAGATGGATTAGAATGGCTAAGACCCAAATGGAAAGGATTGGGATCTACTTATTTCCGATTTTCAGCTTGGTTAGCCACTAAATGGTTTGATAGAATTATTACTGATGCAGAAGAAATGAGGAAGGTTTACCTGGAAGAATTTAAGAAAGACTCAAAAGTTATTGCTTATGGTGCCAATATCCGTTACCCACAAAATCTATCATTGGTAACCGAATTAGGGCTAAAACCTCAGGAATACTATTTAATAGTAGGCCGTTTAATACCTGATAATAATGCAGATTTACTACTAGAAGGGTTTTTAGCAAGCAATTCAACTAAAAAATTAGTGATTGTGGGGGATGTACCTTATTTGGATAAATATGCCCAATTGCTAAAGTCAAAAGCGGCCATAAATGTTATTTTTTTGGGATATGTTATAAATAGTGAGATATTAGCAGAACTTTACCATCATTGTTTTGCTTATTTACATGGGCATGAATTCGGGGGAACGAATCCAACTATGTTAAAAGCAATGGCGTATGGATGCGCAATTTTGGCATTGAACACTTGTTTCAATCGAGAAATGTTATCCATTGATCGATTTGGTTTATTTTTTGAAAAAAACAGTCATTCTATCGCCAATTTATTACAAAGAGTGGAACAACGAGAAGAGGTTTTAGTAGAACTTAGGCGTATCGCAAGAAATGGATTGACTGATAAATACAATTGGGATAAAATAACTGAGAATTATATAGATTTGTTTAATGAATTGGTTGCCTAGAAATAAGAATTGTTGAAGACATGGCTAAAGCCTATAATCGTTATACCACTTTAAAATATGTAATAGATGCACCGGTTGTGTGCATTTCTTATATTTTGTCATTCTGGATTACTTCCGGCAAAAGTTTTGTTACCTTAAATACAACCTCCTACCTTTTTATAATACTTGCGCTTGTTGTTTGGTATATTGCTTCCTCCTTTTCCAGATTGTATACAGACAGAAGATCTAACAAATATTCTGAAGAAATTATTTTTATTCTTTATACCATTATTCTTTTTACTATTCTGTTAAGTTCTGTATCTTTTTTTCTTAGAAACTCCTTTCAATTCAATGCCAATTTCTTCTCCTTCTTTCTGGCGATTCTTTTTATCTTGATGACCTTTACAAAATATGTCATCAGGAAATATCTTCACTCAGCCATATATGAAGGAAAATTGTTGGATAATATCTTGATCATAGGTTCAACACCTTCCGCTTTGGACTTTTACGAAACCATTAATAAATACTATTATTATGGTTATAAATGCCTAGGATTTCTTGACAATAAAACCTCAAAGATGAATGGTTGTTTTTATAGAGGCAATCTAAATCAATTAGGACCTTTATTAAAAGAAAAAACGGTTGATGAGGTCGTTATTGCGTTACCAAATTCAGAAATAGAGGAAATTCAGAAATGTATAGAATTGTGCGATTTTTACGCAACCAAAGCTAGGATCATTCCAGATCTTTATCAGTATACCTCTTCTTCAGTACAGGTAAATAATATTGGACTGATGCCCATTATCAATATCCGTTCATTGCCATTAGACAAGGCAGAAAATAGGTTATTGAAAAGTATATTCGACATACTATTTTCATTGGTTTATTTCTTATTAATTGGTATTTGGTTAATGCCCCTAATTGCCGTAGCAATAAGAATAACTTCCAGAGGGCCTGTTATTTTCAAACAGGAAAGATGGGGATTAAATAATGAAAAAATCATTTGCTATAAATTCAGAACCATGGTAGCATCGGGTTCTGATATTGATAAAAATGGATTTTATCATCAGGCAAGCAAAGAAGATCCCCGTGTTACTAGATTGGGTGTCTTTTTAAGAAGAACCAATATGGATGAACTACCCCAGTTTTGGAATGTTTTGATTGGAAATATGTCTGTTGTAGGGCCCCGACCTCACCCCACCCCGCTCAACCTCGAGTCTATGCATAAAGTTGAGAATTATATGTTACGGCATGTTGTAAAACCGGGAATTTCCGGATGGGCCCAGGTGAATGGAAGCAGGGGTGAAACAAAAATACCCGGATCGATGCAACAAAGGGTAAATTTTGACCTCTATTATATACATCGATGGACCTTTTGGTTAGACACACAGATTATTCTTCAAACCATCATTAATGTTATTAGAGGAGATCAAAATGCTTATTAAAAAAAAGAGTTGTTGTATTCATTACATCACATTTTTAATATTTTGTTCAGCCTTCTTTATACAAAAAACCCAAGCACAAGTTGTTTGGGAAGATCATAAAAAAGAAGTGTATAATTATCTATCAAGAATGGCTCAAAAAGGGCTGATAAATTTTAATGATAATATTCGGCCCATTAGTAGAAGATATATTGGCAACTGTTTGGATTCGTTACTACAAAAGCCTACTGAATTAACCCCTCTGGAAAAAAAAGAACTCTTTTTTTATTGTCGTGAGTATGGGTATGAAATGAACCCTGCGTTGAATGACTCTACAAAAGCTGTGAAATTTTTTGGCATAGACCCATATAAAAGATGGCGAAGTTTTTCCGGTTCAGATGGTCATAATTTTTTAGTGGCCGACCCTGTTTTTACTGCCGGCATGATAAGCGGTTCCGGAAAAAGTGTAAACAGTTCCAGCTCAGGCGTTTCTTTTTGGGGTTATTTAGGAAAACATTGGGGATTTCATTTTTTTTACAATGATATTACTGAGGCGGGAACCGGATTTGATTCAACAAGATTACAAACACCTCAAACTGGTTTTGTTATAAAAGATCCATCTGTACGTTCCAGCCAAAATTTTACCCACTTCAGGGGAAGTGTCTCCTATAGCTGGAAAAATGGGTCTTTTAGTTTTGGACAAGATTACTTATTATGGGGCTATGGTCAAAATGGAAGGATTGTTTTATCTGATAAACCGCCTACCTCACCTTTTATTAGGTTAGATTACCAGCTTTTCCCTTGGCTTACTTTTAATTACACCCATTTCTGGCTAAATTCAAAAATAATAGATTCCGCACGAACCTATCAAACAGGCAACACTGTTTATGGCGGACAAAGAGAATTCTATATTCCCAAATTTATTGCTACCCACAGCTTTCAAATAAAGGCAACAAAGGGATTGGATATAGCTTTGGGGGAATCGGTGGTGTATAGCGATCGAATGGATGTAGGCTATTTATTTCCATTAATGTTTTTTAAAGTTTATGATAACATAGTTAACAATGGTAATATACATGCCGGATCGAATGGACAATTGTTTTTGCAAGTGAGTTCGAGAAATCATTTACCCAAAACTCATTTGTATAGTACTTTATTTATTGATGAGATTCGCTTATCTACCGTATTTGATAGAGCCAATAGCCGAAACCAGTTAGGCTTTACAATTGGTGGATCTATTACAGATGTTTTGTTACCTTATTTAACATTTGGGCTGGAATACACTAGGGTAAATCCTTTTGTTTATAGTAATCTCATACCTGCCCAAAACTATACAAGTTACAACTACTCCTTAGGCGATTGGATGGGAAATAATTTCGACAGACTTATTTTTTCCCTCAATTACACCCCTTTTCCCCGTTTAAAATGCCAGTTTCGTTATCAATCCATCAGAAAAGGCGGAATGGGCACGCTAAACGACCAGTATTTTCAGCAACCGCAACCGGACTTCCTTTTCAATCTCCAGAAAAAACAACAGGAACTGTATGCTCAATTCTCATATGAGTGGATTAATAACCTCACTCTCAATGCTTTTTATAGTACGCTTTCGGAGAATAACCTAATAACTTCAAAAAAATCAACCAATAATACATTCAGTATAGGTTTTACCTATGGACTCTAAAAAGCTGTATCAAAACAGGTATTAAACGAATCGTAAACGGTCTATGAAAGTAAACCTCCAGACTGAGATACTGGAGTTTATTGGGGAATTAGGAAAATGAGGAATTATGAATTATGAATGGGGAATTGGGAATTGGGTGTTTTAATTGCGCCCTTGCGGCTTTGCGAGCATTTTTTTCACGCGCAAGGGCAATTAAAACCGTTTTTTGAATTTGAAATCTTGAGACCTACCCTTTTCTATTCAATAATAACAACCTATCAAATGAATCCTAAATCAAATGCCTTCCTCAAATCCCAATTTATATATGCTAATAGATGGTATTTTTTTTCGATATTTGCGATACCTAACCTTTAGTAATGAAATTGAATTTGCCAAATAAATTACCCTTATTATTAGTTCTCCTGTTTTTTTTCTTTTCGATTGGTAAAAGCCATTCCCAAAATTCTAATACCCCTTCCTTACAAATGGGGAAAGTTAGTCAGATGTCTGACCAGCAGATAATTCAGATATGGCAACAATCTCAAAAATCGGGAATTTCTGAAAGTGATGCTATTAAATTACTTGTAAAAAGGGGAATGAACCCATCTGAAGTCAATAATTTCAAAAAAAGATTGGTTCAACTTCAGGGGGCTTCAAAATCTAAATTTAGCACCCAAAATATTTTAAAAGACACATCCGACTTTTTGAAAGACAGTTCATGGGTTTTAGAAATACCACAGGTTAAAAGAAAATCTAATTATTATGGCTATGATTTTTTTACCAACCCCAATATTAGTTTTGAACCCAATTTAAGGATAACGATACCAAAGAATTATATTTTAGGTCCTGATGATGTGCTTTCCATCAGTTACACCGGATTAAATCAAGCCAGTGTTGAGGTTAAACTTGACCCCGAAGGATCTATTCAATTACCCTATGCCGGTATCACCTCTCTTAACGGATTAAATGTAGAACAAGCAACACAAAAGATTAGGGCTAAAATGATTGTTGCCTACCCTGCATTAGCATCCGGAAAAACACAATTGTTTTTAACAGTAAGTAATTTTAAAACCATTCGGATTGCCGTGATAGGTGAAGCAGATAGAGCAGGAAATTACCTGGTTTCTTCATTGGCAAGTTTCTTCAATGTACTTTATTTAACAGGGGGGCCATCGGAAAACGGATCATTACGTAAGATTGAATTAATCCGAAACAATAAAGTAATTGAAAGCATTGATTTTTATTCTTTTTTACAGAAAGGAATTTTAGGAAAGGAATTAAAATTACAAGATCAAGACATTATCCGTTACCCACTGTATAACAAAAGAGCCTCTCTTTCCGGTGCAGTAAAAAGACCCTCGATATATGAGTTATTAGACAAAGAAACTTTGACTGAGTTATTTCAGTTTGGGGGAGGAATAGATGAAACTGCCGTTAAAGATGTGGCAAAAATTATACAGATGGGTGATAAAGAAATGAAGATGCGGGATATTGCTGCAGCAGATTTTAATTATTTTATTCCCCGAAATGGCGACTCCGTTTTCTTTGATAAAATACTTCCCAGGTTTACTAATCGGGTAACACTCACTGGTGCTGTGTTTAGGCCCGGCAACTATGAATTAACTGAAAAACTCAGTTTATCCGGACTAATAAAAAAAGCAGATGGTTTAAAAGAAGATGCCTATCTAAACAGGGGATTTATTAAAAGAAGGAAATCAAACGCTGAAAGAGAATTGGTATCTTTTAGTACCAAAGACGTGCTAATCGGAAAACAGGCTGATATTTTACTTGTAAAAGAAGATTCCATTTTTATTTTATCGAAAGACAGTTTACAGGATGTTCCAACCATATCGGTAGGTGGTAACGTTCGTTTGCCGGGAACTTTTCAATTTAGAGAAGGCATTTCATTGGAGGATGCCATTTTGATGGCAGGAGGGTTCACCAATGACGCCGCGAATCATAAAGTTGAAATATCCAGACTCGAAAAGAATAGTTCAGATACACTAGCCAATAAACTGATTGATTTGATTACCGTAGATATGGATACAAGTTTGCAGAATAAGAAAACATTGCTACAACCGTTGGATATTGTATTCGTGCCAAGGTTATTAAATTACCGAAATTTAGGAACAGTAAAAATCAGGGGTGAGGTTTTGTATGCCGGTGATTATTCTTTAGAGAAAAGAAATGAAACCGTACAAGAACTACTAAAACGTTCCGGTGGTATTTCACCCTTCGCTTCTATGGAAGATGTACAGGTTTTTAGAAAAGGATTAAGGGTAGGCACCAATCTTTTATCTGACGAATCGAATGAAAAAAACAAGTTCCTTTTGCAACCGGACGACAGCATTTATATTCCTAAGAAAATTCCATTTGTTGAAGTGCAGGGGGCGGTATTTAACCAACAAATATTAAGTTATGAATCAACTAAATTAATGTCCTATATTTCTGATGTAGGGGGTGTAACTGATAAGGGAAATTTAAATAAAGTGTATATCCAATACAGCAACGGCATTAGCCGAAAAACAAAACATTTTTTATTTTTTAGAATTTACCCCAGGGTTTTACCGGGAAGTAAAATTATCGTTCCTGAAAAAATAGATTCACAGAAAAAAAGCATTTCTTTACTTGAGGTATCGGCTGCACTAGGTGCATTGACTGCATTGGTAACTATTGTAAACCTCTTAAAATAATAAACAGTTGCAACTTATTTCCTTATCATTCAAACAAAAAGTTAGTTGCGTAAAGCAGACAACATTTGATGAAGGATTGTTTATACATCCACCAAAATAAATTCATCGGATAGAAGTTCATATTAAAACGAATTATTCATTATTGAAATAAAGGTAACTCAAGGAACATTCATTTACTTATTCAGTTATCTATCAACCAAAAATAGCGCACGATTACATGCAAGTAAAAAAAGAAATAACCCATGCCAATCAAGAAATGGAAGAGGAGACTTTTACTTTTCGAAAATTAATTACAGACTGGATGAATGATATCTTGTATGCGCTTACCTATTGGAGAATATTGTTAGTTGCCGGTATCTTAGGTGCGGTTGTTGGATTGTGTTATGCATGGTTACGCCCGGTAACGTACACGGCAAGATTAACTTTTGTAGTTGAAGAAGCCAAAGGTGGAGGTGGGTCTATTGCATCGGCACTTGCCGGACAATTTGGCTTTGATATAGGTGGCATTTCAGGCGCTAGTGGAATATTAGCAGGCGATAATGTAATGGAATTATTAAAAAGTAAATCTTTGATCAAATTAACTTTATTGACCCCCTATCATGATTCTGCTAATGCTTCATTAGCTGATGAATATGCAACAGTTTATCACTGGAAAGACAAATGGAGGAAAAGCAGTAAAGTTGGAAGAGAAATTAATTTTCCGGTAAATCAAAAACGATTCTCCCGTTTAGAAGATAGTCTTTTACAAAGAATGATTAACAAAATAGGAGAAGATGAATTATCGATTTCGAAGCCTGATAAAAAATTAGGATTCTTTGAAATACAGGCGACTACCCTAGATGAAAGATTCAGCCAACTTTTTTGTGAACGTTTATTAAAAATCACAACAGATTTTTATGTAACTACAAAAACCAAACGATTAACAAACAATGTGAACCGTCTTCAAAAAAGGGCTGATAGCTTGGGTATTTTATTAGATAAAAAAACCTATTCGTCTGCAGAAACAGAAAAATTATTACTAGATGCTAACCCGGTATACGCTAACCCAATGGTTAATGCAGAAATCAGTTCCAGAAATAAATTTATTCAAAGCACGATCTACGGAGAAATTATCAAAAATCTGGAAGTGAGCAAAACTGCTTTGATTCAGGAAACACCAACTGTTCAGGTAGTTGACTCTCCTGAATTGCCATTAAAGGAAAATAAAACTAGCTGGTTTATGGCAGCAATGGCTGGAGGGATGATTAGTTTACTCTTTTTTGTTTTTTTAATAGCTAGCGGGGGATGGGGGATTAGGAAAATGAGGAATTAGGAATTGGGAATGGCGTTGTTGCATGAATATTTTTCAATGTTTATAAAGGGTTCAGAGGAATAAAAAATACAAAAAGGTCCATTTTTGAACTTATTTTTACTTTTA
>JAYTSC010000174.1:0-8661 GCA_043745885.1 Bacteroidota bacterium
GAAGGTGTAAATCCTTTGGAAGATGGTAGTTTAGATAATTATGAACTAATCAAAATAGATGTAACCAAACTTACCCGTGAGTCATTGAAAGATTTTCCGGAACTGGGAAATAAGGAAAGAGACCGAGCTAAAAATATGTTTGTATTAGGTTATATCTATTGGATGTATAACCGCAGTTTGGATACCACATTTGATTTTTTAAAGGAGAAATTCGGAAAAAAACCAACCATCTTGGATAGTAATATCAAAGTGTTGCAATCGGGCTACAATTATGGTGATACTACAGAAACTTTTACAACCCGTTACAAGGTTGAAAAAGCCAAAATGAACCCCGGATTATATCGCAGTATCATGGGCAATCAGGCACTTTCTCTTGGCTTGATAGCTGCCAGTGAAAAAAGCGGATTACCTATTTTTTTAGGTGCTTATCCTATCACACCTGCCTCCGACATTTTACATGAATTAAGTAAATACAAAAACTTTGGTATAAAAACATTCCAAGCGGAAGATGAAATAGCTGCCATTGCTGCTTCTATTGGCGCCAGTTATGGCGGTTCATTAGGTATTACCGCTACTTCAGGACCCGGTATGGCTTTAAAAGCGGAAGCCATGGGATTGGCTGTCATGTTAGAGATCCCATTGGTTATCATCAATATTCAACGGGGCGGTCCTTCAACCGGATTACCAACTAAAACTGAACAAAGCGATCTGATGCAAGCTTACCATGGTAGAAATGGTGAATGTCCCATGCCCATTATTGCTTCGTCAACACCCAGTGATTGCTTTGATGTGGCTTTTGAAGCTACTCGTATTTCTGTAGAACATATGACTCCTGTTTTGTTATTAAGTGATGGATATATTGCCAATGGAGCCGAACCATGGAAGTTTCCTACTTCGGCAGACCTTCCCAATATTACCGTTAATTTCAAAAAAGGATTAGCTGAGGATGAGCCTAAATTTCAGCCCTATAGGAGAGATGAGAAACTGGCCCGCCCCTGGGCTGTTCCCGGCACTGCCGGACTAGAACATCGTATTGGTGGATTAGAAAAACAAGATGTTACCGGAAATATTAATTACGAGCCAGAGAATCACCAGCACATGGTAAATATTCGTCAGGCCAAAGTTGATAAAATTGCAGACTACATTCCTTTACAGAAAATTGACAGCGGGGCAGAAAAAGGAAAAGTATTGGTAATAGGATGGGGATCTACCTACGGTGCTATCAAAAGTGCTGTATTACAATTGCAAGCCGAAGGACATTCCGTAAGTCATGCACATATCCGATACATCAGACCTTTCCCTAAAAATTTAGGTGACATTATTAAGAATTTCGAAAAAGTGCTGATTCCCGAAATCAATAATGGACAATTGGTTAAAATCATACGTGATCAATACCTGGTTGATGCAAAACCTTATAATAAAGTAATGGGCATTCCGATTACCAAAGGCGAATTGGTGGATGTGATTAAGAAGATGTTGTAATTTGAGAAAGCTATGAATTATGAATGGCTTTGTTGCATGAATATTTTTCAATGTTTATACAGGGTTCAGAGGAATAAAAAATACAAAAATGTCCATTTTTGAACTTATTTTTTTTAATCTGCTGAAACCATTGATTATGCTGTATTTATTCATGCAACAACGCCGTTATGAATTATGAATTATGAGCAAGTTGCATTTTAAAAGATAATTAATTATTTTATATAAAATTTCCTCACAGCTCAAAGCCAAAGGCTCATAGCTTTTTTATGACTATCGACCAAGTAAGAGAATATTGTTTGCAAAAACCCGACGCAGAAGAAATGCTCCCCTTCGGTCCGGATACATTGGTATTTAAAGTAAATGGTAAGATTTTTTTATTGGCCGGTTTAGATAGTCATCCTTTACAGTTTAATGTAAAATGCAATCCGGATTTAGCAATTGAATTTAGAGAAGAATACCCCGAAAATATTTTACCCGGCTACCATATGAATAAAAAGCATTGGAATACAATTTTGGCAGATGGGGGTTTGAATAAAAAAAAGATTTTCGAAATGATAGACCATTCTTATGAATTAGTGAGAGGTAAAAAGAACAAATCTTCTTATACCAATTAGACATTAAAAAATGTATGACTCTTGCGGTTCGTTGTTGATGTGAAGTCACATCAACGACTTGGTGGCCGCGATTGTGTCCTCACAATCACACTTGGAGTATTTGTAAAGTCTATATGGTATTAATCGATTGCAACAAACTAACGCAGAAAAAATCTGTGAAAACCTGCCTGCCGGTAGGCAAGTCTGTGTAATCTGCGGCAAAAAAACTATTTCGACAATTTAGAAAAATAAGGGCACATTTCCTTTAGTCCACATCCCTCACATTTAGGATTTCTTGCAATACAAACATATCTTCCATGAAGGATTAGCCAGTGATGAGCTTTATGCACCAGTTCTCTTGGAATATATTTAATTAATTCTTTTTCAACCGCCAAGGGTGTAGATGCTTTTTGAGAAACCAATCCCAATCGTTTACTTACCCGGAAGACATGTGTATCTACTGCCATATTAGGCTGTTGATCTACCACACTGGTAATTACATTGGCTGTTTTACGCCCAACACCTGGTAATTGTATCAGTTCATCAACCGTCATCGGCACTTCACCGCCAAATGTATTCATTAACATTTGGGCCATCCCAATTAGGTGTTTGGTTTTATTGTTAGGATAAGAAATACTTTTTATCAAAGGAAACAAATCATCAAATGTTGCTTTTGCCATTTTTCCAGGTATGGGATATTTCGCAAAAATAGCCGGAGTAGTCAGGTTCACTCTTTTATCGGTACACTGAGCAGAGAGAATAACAGCTACTAATAATTGATAAGTATTATCATACAACAATTCCGTTTCCGCATCAGGAATATGGGTTTGAAAGTAATCGATAATACGACTGTAGCGTTGCTTTTTTGTCATGGTTTTTTTACCCATTCCTTTGTAAAAACTTGTATAATTGTAGTTCTTTTTTTAAAAGTCACACAAACAAAAGTTAAAAAGTAACATTAGTAATTGATTACATCTGCCGAAAACTATTTCCTATAAATTTCAACGCATCTGTAATACCTGTTCGCCAATAGGTCCAGGTATGTGCACCATCGCGTACCCGGTATTCGTGTGGAACTTTCTTTTCGGTTAATGCAATATGTAACAAGCAATTTCCTTTGGTTAAAAAATCATCATCACCACAATCAATCCAATATCGAACTTTTTTCAATTCATCCAGCGATTTTCTATCTACTATTTTTAAAACTGAATTGTTGTACCAATCCATGTTCAATCTATCTCTCCCTTTTAGGTTTCTGCCGTACAGCTGGGCAAATGTTGCATCATATGAATTATCAGGTGCAGAAACTACCGCCTCATCATCAAAAATAGCAGCGCTTAAAGGAGCGGCGGCGGCAAACAATTGCGGGTATTTTAATGAATAGATCAACGTGCCATATCCTCCCATAGAAAGTCCGGCAATACCCCTAAATTTTTTTTCTGCTTTAATCCGATAAATTTTCTCAACTGTGGGTATAAACTCTTTTATAAAAAAGTCTTCATATTTTTCTTTACCATCGTATGAATTAATATACCAACCGGAATCGCCGTTGGGCATAATGATGATCATGGGCGGAATTGTTCCATCCTCAATGGCTTTATCTGCATACCTATTCACTTCACCAAATTGTAACCAGCCGGTATTGTCGTCTGTATAACCATGCAGGAGATAAACAACGGGATAGTTTCTGGCAGAACTTTCATAATCTGGAGGTAGGTAAACAGAGTAAGCAACATTTTTATTAAGAATCAAACTTTTTACTATTTTGGTTTCCAGTACTTTTCCCTTCGGTTGGGAAAAACCCAAGGCTAATGAAAAAACTGTTAATAGAAGAAATGCTCCCTTTAATTCATTATTTCTCATGATATATTAATTGATGAAGACTAAATGTACCTAAAAGAATAGAATCCATTCTTGATTTTTCCAACTGGGGGAACTATGAAATACATGTAGTTCACCCTAGAAATGATTAAAAAGAATGGATTTTATAAAAGGATGCTTTTCTTACTAAATGCTATTGATAGTGATTGGAGAAAACTGGCTACTTCTTTTTGTCGCCTGCCCCGGCCAATTTCAAAATAGCTTTCACCGATTCTTTGGATGGGGATTGTAGCTTCAGCTTATCTAACTGCTTCATTGAGCGACGTAAAACACGAAGTTGATCCATCAATTCAAGATCATCCTCCGTCAATGCCGTTTCAATAGCTGTGAATAGCTTAGGGGAACATTCATTATATAAATACAGGATTAAATCCTCTTCTTTGAATTTTTTCATATACTGGAGAACCCCTTATAATAAGAGGATACGGCGTTTTCATAAAACGGTAAACAGTAAGGAATATTGCCCCCCTTTATCAGAAAAGCGTAAAAATTGGGGCTAACGCTTTTAGAGGGAAATTATTTTTAAAACATGGTAGAATTTTCTATTAATTTGAGATTTTGATAACTGCTTGTCATTTATTGTGTTTGGCAGTTTTTTATTTATGGCCTGCCAATACGCAAGGGCAGTTTGGAGGATTCATTTTATAAGTTGTTTACGATTCGTTTAATACCTGTTTTGTTTAAAAACGATTTTAATTGCGCCCTAGCGCCTTAGCGCGCCATATATTACAAAAATAAAAAGCTAACATCAAAAAGCTGAGATAACCCATTTTTAAAAGAAAAACAGAAAGTTTAAACGTATTTCACTATTTAATTTCGAAGGCTCGGCTAAAGATGCGGAAAACAAAAAGAGAAGTTGTAACAATAAATGATTTTCAATGATGGAAACTATTAGCCTTCTTTTACAGATTAGGGGGTAATAGTTTATACTTTGCCTATAGAAACAATTATCGTTTCCCTTCAAAGAAATCTTGGTCTTTTAGTATGGATTTGAGTATCCGCATTCTAACAGCGACCATATTCATATTTTTCTCCCCTTCCATGTTTACAACAAAGAAATAAGGGTGTCTATTTTCTTCAATCCATCCAACAATCCATCCTATTGATTTGCCATTTTCGCGAAAACCCCATCCTGTTTTATAACTAAGTTTATAATTTGCATTACTTTCTTGTAACATCGCTTTTTTAACCATTTCCTGCGTACGCTTTTGGAATGGCAATTGACCAAAATATAATTTTTTAACTAATCCCATTTGTTCATCCGGTGTAATTTTTAGAGAATTATCCAACCAGAAAGTATCTATTTTGGATAGGATTTTTCTGGTGCCATATTTCAAACTATCCAGCCAGAACTGCATGGTGTCTTTCCCGATTCTTCTTGCCACTTCCTGATAGTAGGGCACTGAACTTACTTTGAAAGCTTCTTCCATAGTAAGGTCTTTGTTCCATGCCTGAATAGTGTCTCCATTGGAAAATTTCCGCACTACCCCATCCCATTTTATCAGCATTTTATCATTCACAATTTTGCCGGTTTCAATACCTATCAAAGAATTTACAATCTTAAAAGTAGACGCGGGTAAATAAGCAGAATCCTTAAACCGAGAAAGATTGTAAATAGTAAACTGCCCAGTACCATTATCATACAAACCAAATGTGCCGGCAACCTTATTACTATCGAAATATTTTTGTATGCTGTTGTCTATTTTTACGTTGTTGGGAGAACAGGAGATGAGAGTTAAAAGTAAAAAGTTAATAGTTAAAAGTATAAGTCCAGTGATAGTCAATGCCTTTCTTAATTTCATACAAATAAATTTAATATACTTCATAGTTTACTTTCACATTATTAATTTTCAATTCTTCAACACCCCCAATTCTTTCCCCACTTTCGTAAATGCAGCAATGGCTTTATCCAAATGTTCTTGTGTATGTGCTGCACTTAATTGTACTCGAATTCTTGCGAGACCTTTTGCCACCACCGGGAAGAAGAAACCGACAACGTATACACCTTCTTCTAATAATATAGCAGCGAAATTTTGTGCAACCACTGCATCGTATAGCATAATAGGAACAATGGGATGATCACCGGGTTTGATATCAAAACCTGCTTCTGTCATTTTGTTTCTAAAATAGGTAGTATTGTATGCTAGTTTATCGCGGAGTTCTGTAGATTCTGTTAACATATCCAACACAGCAATAGAAGCGCCTACAATACTGGGTGCTACTGTATTAGAAAACAAATAAGGACGGCTTCTTTGTCTTAATAATTCAATAATTTCTTTTCTGCCGGAAGTAAATCCACCACTGGCCCCACCCAGGGCTTTTCCCAATGTTCCGGTAATGATATCGATGCGCCCCATCACATTTCTATATTCATGCGTGCCTCTTCCTGTTTTACCTAAGAATCCGGAAGAGTGACATTCATCGATCATCACAATCGCTTCATATGTATCTGCGAGGTCACAGATTTTATCCAGCTGTGCAATGGTTCCATCCATACTGAATGAACCATCGGTTACTATAATGCGGCTACGGCTTCCGACAGTTTCTTTTAGTTTCGCTTCCAGATCATCCATATTGTTATGCTCGTAACGAAAGCGTTGGGCTTTACATAAACGAACGCCATCAATAATAGAGGCATGATTTAGTGCATCACTGATAATCGCATCCTGTTCTCCAAACAATGGCTCAAAAACACCGCCATTGGCATCGAAAGCTGCTGCATATAAAATGGTGTCTTCGGTACCTAAGAATTTGGAGATTTTTTGTTCCAACTCTTTGTGTATATCCTGTGTGCCGCAAATAAAGCGAACACTACTCATTCCATAACCATGGGTATCTATGGCTTTATGCGCCGCTTCAATAACTATGGGGTGAGATGATAGGCCGAGGTAATTATTAGCACAAAAGTTTAGAACTTTTTTACCGTTTACGGTTATTTCGGGGCCCTGTTCGCTGGTGATGATTCGCTCCTTCTTCATCAGTCCGGCAGCATCAATTTCTTTCAGTTCTTCGCTGATGCGTTTTACAAATTGTTCATTCATACTTATGCATTTTCGAAATGCAAAGTTAAGGAACAGTCAATCAATTACTGATCACTTTAAATTCTGTTCTTCTGTTTTGCTCATGTTGTGCTTCTGTGCAACTTACACCATTGGTGCAGCCATTAACCAATCTGGTTTCGCCAAATCCTCTTGGAATAAGCCTGTGTTTGGCAATACCATTATTTTGCAGATAATTAACCACTTCCTGTGCCCTCGCCTGGCTTAACTTTAAATTACTGGCATTACTGCCTCTGCTATCAGTATGGGAAGCTATTTCGATAGTAATACCAGGGTTGTCTTTTAAAAATTTCACTAGTTTTTCCAGGTCAGATGATGCATCGGATCTTATCTGGAAGCTTGCAATGTCATAATAAATATCTTTAAGTGAGATCGTCTTATCGCGAATCGCTTCTTCCATAGCTAGTTCCAGTGCCACATAAAGGGTAGTACTCCGGTTCAGCCCCTTAGTACTAAGCTTCTCAATATTTGAAATATAGCCGGATTTTTTACCTGAAACAGTAAAATCACTCGAAGCTTCTAATTGTATACTAAAATTCCCTTCAGGCGGATCCTGCACATTATCACTACTTCCTTGTGTATTATTAATCACATTTACTGTTACACCTTTTTCCGGATGATGGGTATTTTTATTGCTCACATTTCCATTTAGGGTAAAGCGAGGATCATTATGAGTAATACTGACAGTGAGTTCCTGGCCGGGAATATCAAAACTATTTTTTACTATCGCTGCTTTTGTTGTGTTGATTCCATGAAACAAGCCACTAATTGAATAATCAGCAGCCTTAACAGCAGTGAAAATAACCTGGCCACTATTATCAGAAATGCCATTGATGTTTCCATCAGGGCCATTGATTATTATTTTAACCGAGGGTAAAGCTAGACCTGTTTGCCAGTCTGTTACTTTTACAACAATATTTTTGACTGGCAATTTCACTTCTACCATTACTGCTGGTCGCAAAGTATCTGCAACAGTAACTGTAGGTATTATTTTTATTTCTTTTACCGGTACCTGTATCTTTTTCTTTTTGCCGATAGGGGTTCCAATGCCAATAGAATATTGAAAATGATCATTTACAGTTGATTGTAAAAGATGATTTCTGTATTGCATATTGGTGAAAATAAAAGCCTCCTTAAATAAATTAAACTGCAGGCCTATTCCCACAGGTATATATAAACCTGCACTTCCTTTATACAAAGAAATTCCGACTCCGCCCGAAAGGTAGGGTACAACTGAATGGCGGTCTGTAAGCAATTTAATATTCAGCCCTGCGTTTGCATCAAGTAAAAATTCAGTGCTGCCATTGGAGGTGCCATTCCTGAAAAGATAATCTGTGTAACTCCCATCAAGGGTAGCAACAACATCAATATTTTTGTTAATCCCTTTCAAGTAATTGAAACCCATACCCATTTGCATATCCCCAATTTTACTCCACAGACCATTGGTAAACACATTTTGTAAAGAGCTGGACCGGATTTGCTGAGCAGTATTAAAATCGTAATAAAAAAAATGGAGGGCAAGTGTTGCAGGTTTTTTTACATCATTTACCTGAGCGGATAATTGTAAAACCAAACTAATAAATGATAATAACAGGCCGGTAACAGGTTTCATATTATTCTTCATTTTTTCCGCTTTTATCCTTTGT
>JAYTSC010000175.1:0-3155 GCA_043745885.1 Bacteroidota bacterium
ATACCCCTATTTAATTATGTTTGCTGGTTTCTGATTAGCTTTTTTCTTTTATGGGTATTTAACAAATTTCGATCTATTCAGATCAACCAATTCGCAGTACATTTGTTTATTATTCAGGTATTATTTTTTATGGCACTTAGAATTTATTTATAATGGCATTCTATATTTTTATTATCCTAATAACTTTTATTTTGATGGAGGGCATAACCTGGCTTACGCATCGCTATGTTATGCATGGGTTTTTATGGTATTTACATGAGGATCATCATCGAAAAGGGAAGGGTTTTTTTGAAAAGAATGATGCTTTCTTTGTCATTTTTGCTATTCCCAGTTGGTTATGTATTATGCTGGGCAGTATGAACCAATTATACTGGGTAGTGAGTATTGGTGCCGGAATTGCTTTGTATGGGTTCGCCTATTTTGTTGTGCATGAAATTATTATTCACCAACGTTTTAAATTGTTTACCAGAAGCAAAACCCCCTATATTAAAGCCATTAGATGGGCACATAAAATGCACCACAAACATCTGGACAAACAAGAAAGTGAAAGTTTTGGTATGTTACTAGTAGCGAAAAAGTATTGGGATAAAGTGCGAAGGGATGATGCATTGCTAGAAAAAAAATAGTTATCAAATTAGAGCCGCAGTTTCGCAGATTAGGAACATGGAATCTGCGAAACTGCGGCTTACAATATTTTCCCCATTGCAGACGCATTATCATTATATTATTACAGGCGGTGGTTGTGCCGGATTAAGCCTGCTGATGCGAATGATGAAGGAGCCTTATTTTACGAATAAAAAAATATTAGTAATTGATCAATCCCCAAAAAATGAAAATGACCGTACCTGGTGTTTTTGGGAAAAAGAAGCGGGATTGTTTGAGCCTATTGTTCATCATCAATGGCGTAATATTCATTTTTATGCTAACGAATTTTCTGGATCAATGGCAATCTCCCCATATCAATACAAAATGATTAGGGGAATAGATTTTTATAACCATGTACATATTGAAGCAAAAAATCATTCCCATATAGAATGGAGAAACGAAAAAGTAAAAGCTATTTCGAATAAAGGGGATAAAGTACATGTTGAATTAACCAATGAAACCATCACCGCCGATTATATTTTTAATAGTATTCTCTTTATTACTGATTTCTTAACTCCCTTTTCAGAGGGTAGGGAAGTGTCAAATTATTTCCTTCTCCAACATTTCAAAGGATGGCTTATTAAAACAAAAGAGCCTGTATTTGATGCTGAAACCGCCACATTTATGGATTTTAGAATTAGCCAGGAAGGAGGGACCGCTTTTATGTATGTATTGCCAACCTCTTCAACTACCGCATTGGTTGAATATACTTTATTTACAGAAAAACTATTGCCTCTGGAATCTTACGAAATTGCTTTAAAGAATTATATAAGTATCCTGCTGAAAATAAATGATTACACCATTTCTCACGAAGAGTTTGGGGTTATTCCCATGACCAATCATCGTTTTTCATTGCAAGAAGGAAGAATTGTAAATATTGGCGTTGCCGGTGGCCAGGTAAAAGGTAGCAGTGGATACGCTTTCCGGTTTATTCAAAAAAGAACTGAACAAATTGTTCAGTCATTGATAATGAATGGGAACCCTCTTATAAAGGAATCATTCAATACCAAAAAAAGTAAATTTTATGACAGTGTTTTACTGAACGTATTGACTAACAGAAAAATGAAGGGAGATAAAATCTTTACGCTCATTTTTCAGAAAAACCCCCCGCAACGTGTTTTACGTTTTCTTGATAATGAAACGAATATTTGGGAAGACTTTCAAATCATGCAAAGCGTACCCACAGGAATTTTTCTGCCGGCAGCATTCTATGAAATTATTCATTAATGTATTTTTCAATCCGCAAACTGAAACGGTAAATAATCAGAGCTTGGGGTAAAAAATAATTACTATGTCAAAAATTATAACAGTCACATTTAATCCGGCACTAGATAAAAGTATTGCCATACCCAAGTTGGTGCCGGAAAAAAAATTAAAATGCTCACATCAAAAAGTAGAACCGGGCGGTGGTGGAATTAATGTTTCACGCGCTATTTATAAACTAGGGGGGTATAGTGAAGCCGTGTATTTGTCAGGTGGGTATACCGGAAAGCAGTTAGAAGCTTTATTATTGGAAGAAAATATTTTATCAGCCTCATTTCCCATTAGAAGAGACACGAGAGAAAATTTTATTGTTTTTGATGAATCTGCCAATCTCCAATACCGTTTTGGAATGGATGGACCCTATGTTGAAACATCAGAATGTTCACAAGTATTTAATTATATAGAACAACAAGAGGAAGTCAGTTACATTATTGCAAGTGGCAGTTTGCCACCCGGAGTACCTGTAACTGTTATCGGACAATTGGCCCTAATTGCCAAACAAAAAAATGCGCGGTTGGTAGTTGACAGTTCCGGCGAAGCTTTACGACATGCTGTTAATGAGGGAGTGTTCCTCATCAAACCCAATCTCGGTGAACTAAGTAGTTTGTATGGAAAAGAAAAATTAGAGGTGGAAGAGATTAGTAATGTGGCTAGAAGTATTATTAACAATGGGGGTTGTGCGTTAATGGTTATTTCTTTGGGGTCCGATGGCGCAATCTTGGTAACTGCTGAAGAAGAATTCAGGGTAAAACCCCCACAAGTAACCATACATAGTACTGTGGGTGCAGGAGACAGCATGGTGGCGGGTATTGTGCTGGCTATTGCGAATGGTCTTAGTTATAAAGAGGCATTATATTATGGTGTAGCGGCCGGAACTGCTGCTACCTTAAATGCCGGTACAGAACTTTGCAAAAAAGAGGATACTGAACGAATATTTTTGCAATTGAAGCAACAATAGCTCGCATCTATTACATTTGCAGCATCATTATAGGCCTCATAGTACAATGGATAGTATAAGAGTTTCCGAAGCTCCAGACCCAGGTTCGATTCCCGGTGAGGCCACACTTTAAACGTCTGTTTTTATACAGACGTTTTTTTTATCTATTGATAAGCATACAACATCGCCATACTCTCCCTCGCCATTTGCCGGTTATACTCGAAACCGAGTTTTTTATAAACAATACAAATGTCGGTTGCCCTTTATCCTGGTTACGGGAACAGTATCCGAAGAGTTCGCCGTTCAGACA
>JAYTSC010000176.1:0-5898 GCA_043745885.1 Bacteroidota bacterium
GACTTTTTTACTTTCAAACTATCATCCCAATAATTGTTAAGCTCATAGGTAAGCCGATTTTTCTCATCTTTTTCGATATCCCCGATTAAGTTTATTTTGGAATCGTAGACAAATGGCTTGTTTTGAGGATAATTTTTAACACTTGTTCTTTTTGCTACAGAACAGGAACTAAACATTGCCAAAAGCGATGATAAAACAAAGATTACAGTTATATTCAATTTATGAAAGGTCAAATGCATAGAAAATGTTAAGCAAAATTGAGCTCAAATATATTCAATCTTTGTGCCAGAAAAAACAAAGACAGAAAGAAGGGTTATTTATTGTTGAAGGTACTAAAATGGTGGAAGAATTATTTTCCGGAGAATTTCGGATCAGAAAACTGTATGCCTTGCCCAACTGGATGCAGAATCGGGAAATCTCTTTTGAATCTGAAACCATAACTGAAACTGAATTAGAACGGATTAGCGGTCTGCAAACTCCGAACCAGGTGCTGGCCATTGTTGAACAAAAACACCTAGCAGTGGATCCTGTTTATTCAAACCAGTTGACCTTGGTTTTAGATGATATACAGGATCCTGGAAATTTAGGCACCATAATCCGAATCGCTGATTGGTATGATGTTAAACAAATTGTTGCCAGTGAGGATACAGTTGAAATGTATAGTCCCAAAGTAATCCAGAGCACTATGGGTAGTTTTAACCGTGTTTCCTTTTGGTACAAAAATTTAACCGATTTTTTACAATCTGCTACAGTTCCAGTTTATGGTGCAGTATTCAATGGAAAAAATGTGTTGAGAGAAACACCGATAACTGAAGGTCTTTTACTAATTGGTAATGAAGGAAAGGGGATAAGTAAAGAATTATTGCCTTTCATTTCAAATCCGATTACTATACCGAAAATGGGAGGAGCAGAGTCTTTGAATGCAGCTGTTGCTACTGGTATTATTCTATCTCACGTAAAGAAAGCGTGAGTAGTATAAACTTGAAAAAGCTGAATTTAGTGGTTTAATTCAAAACCAATGATGTATTTGGGATGATCAGTCTGATTAGATAAAAGAGGGCGGGATGAACAGTTAACAAACAATTTTACGTAGATATTTCTACTTCCTGAAAATATTTTACCGAAACTGTATCGCTTTTACAGGATTGATTTTTTTAATCAGCCAAGTTGGAATTATTAATGATAAATAACAAACAAAGGCTGTACCCAAAACAACCAAAAATACTTGCCACCCAATTAAGTATACCGGTGCTGTGGCCACATAATAGGATGTTTCATCCAATTGAATAAACCCGGTAGCCTGTTGTAAGAAGCAAACACCTAAACCCAAAAATAAACCAATCCCAATTCCCGAAAAAGTGATCACTGTTGCATGGTATAAAAATATTTGTTGAATAAGTCCATCAGTAGCGCCCATTGCTTTCATTATACCAACCATTCTTGTTCTTTCCAGTATCAGAATTAATAAACAAGTGATTAAGTTAATAATAGCTACTAAAGCCATTACAATAAAAATTACATTTCTGTTTACATCCTGAATATTTAACCAGTCAAAAATATTGGGATAAACTTCTCGAATACTTCTACTCATCCATTCTACCGGCAAAACATCAGATAAATGTTGGCTTACAGAATCAATGTTGGTGTAATTTTTAATAAAAATCTCGTAACCACCGGTTTGATTAGAAGCCCAATTATTTACTTTTCTGATTAATCTAAGATCCCCTATAACAAATAGCTTGTCATATTCTTCAATCCCGGTCTTATAAATACCGGTTACTACAAGTTTTCGATAGGTTCGTACGCCTTCTATACCTGATATAAAATTTACTGTGATCGTATCATTTAAATTTATTTTTAAGAGGGTAGCAATTGATTTAGATATCAAAATCTCCTTGCTATACAAAGTATCATCAAATCGAATCCATCTACCCGCTAATAAATAGGGTTTTAATTTACTGCTATCGTAATCCTTTTCAATCCCTTTTATCAGGACGCCTTCAATTAGCTTGCTTTTTTCTAAAACGGCCGATTTGGTTGCAAAAGATTGGACTTGATAAACCCCGGGATCTTTTCGAAGCAGGGATTCAATTGAGTCATTTTTTTCAATGACCGTTTCTTCAGCGACCAATGATTTATTGGGTTCATATTTCTGAACACGGATATGTCCCCAGAAACTAAATACTTTTTCCGAAACGGTTTGTTGAAATCCATTTACAAATGCCATAGTTATAATCATGGCCATCACACTTAAAGCGGTTGCAGCCACTGATAAACGAATAATAAACCTTGAAAAGGATTTTTGTCGGTTAAAAGCTAATCGTTTAGCAATATGAAAGGCCAGATTCAATCGACACGATTTTAGTAAGATCAAATCTACATTGGTAAAATGAATACAGCAAATCAATCGCGTATATTTAGAATGTTGTAATTTTAAGTCTGAATTACCTTTATGCGACATTTCATTTTTATCTTTTACTTCATCACCACTGGCCAATTGCTATCTGCCCAAAGGTTGCCGGATCAGGTATACATGAAAAACATAAGAACTTCTAAACTTTTTCAACAAAATAACCAGTCTAGTCTACCTTTAATAAGTTTATTTTCCGGTGAACAACTTGAGCTTCATTTTGATGACATGAGTGGATTTGCCAAAAATTATTACTATACCTATGTACTTTGTAACGCAGACTGGTCATTAGCCGACGTAAATGTATTTGATTATATAAAAGGATTCCCACAAAACAGGTTAAGTCAATATCGGATATCTACCATTGCCACAACTAAATATGTACACTATCAGGCATTACTTCCCGAAAGAAATTGCATGCCTATTAAAAGCGGTAACTACCTTTTAAAAATTTTTCTGGATGGAGACACTTCAAAACTTGCCTTTACCAAGCGCTTAATGGTAGTAGATAACCAGGTTCTTATTAGTGCCCAAGTACAACAATCTTTTGATAACGAACTTGTCCGAACCCATCAGAAAGTAAAGTTTCAGGTTAATACCCAACAACTGAATATTTTAACACCACAACAAACCAAAATAGTGATCCTACAAAACAATCGTTGGGATGATGCTGTAAAAGATATTCAACCAACCATTATTAAGGGAAAAGTGATGGAATACAATGCCGAAGAGAATTGTTTATTCCCTGCAGGAAAAGAATATCGTTGGGCAGATTTACGAAGTTTCCGGTTTCAAAGTGACCGTGTGGAAAGTGTGGATAAAAGCAAAGAGCCCAATGAAATTTTTATCAAGACTGATTTAGAAAGAAACCGTTTTGCGTATTTATATTATCAGGATAGAAATGGCTGGGATGAAATAAGTACTACCGAATCAATAAATCCCTGGTGGCAATCAGAATATGCATATGTTCATTTTACTTTTTCACCAGCTAATCACCAACCTTATGCAGGAAAATCAGTATACCTAACCGGAGAAATGACAGGTAATCAGATGGGAGACACTTCTAAAATGGAGTATGATGCAACAAGAGGGTTGTACACCAAAACACTTTTTTTGAAACAAGGATATTACAGTTATACGTATGTTTCCAGAGATAACAGAAATCCAGAGGCCAAATCGGATCCTTTTTTAACAGAAGGCAACTATTGGGAAACAGAAAATGAATTTACCATTTTATTTTATTACCGGTCTTTTAGCAGTAGACATGATGAGTTATTAGGGATTTCCAGAATTGATTCTAAACTTAATCGTAGTGGTTATTAGTTTTCATACCTATTCTAATTTTTCTTCCAATTAAACTATACAAACTTGTATATGTTAGATGAATAAAATAGTGATTTATTCAAAAAATCGCCTAATGTTAGGCCCAATTCCCTATTTTTGCAGCGGCAGGTTTCACACGACCAGCTCCTGCAGAAACTCCCCAGGGTAGGAATACAGCAAGGATAAGCGGTTGTAGCGGTGCGATGTGAGTAGCCTGCCATTTTTTTTCCCTTGCTCCCAAAGGAAAAATGGGTAAGTTTTCAAAATATATTCTTCACTAAATTTTCCCTTTGGGGATACTGGGTATGAAATTTTTTATAGATACTGGCAATTTGGCACAAATTAAAGAAGCCAACGATTTAGGTATTTTAGATGGGGTAACCACCAATCCTACTTTAATGGCAAAAGAAGGGATTAAAGGCGAGGAAGCCATTGCACAACATTATAAAGCCATTTGTGAATTAGTCGATGGCGATATCAGTGCAGAGGTCTTATCCACTGATTTTGATTCTATGGTTGCGGAAGGTAAAAAATTGGCGGCTATTCATCCAAATATTGTAGTTAAAATACCGATGATTAAAGATGGTATCAAGGCCATTAAATGGTTTACGGATAATGGAATTCGCACCAATTGTACGCTAATTTTTTCTGCCGGACAAGCCATTTTAGCTGCAAAGGCAGGTGCATCTTATGTTTCACCTTTCATTGGTAGAATTGATGACAGTGGCTGGGATGGGATGGAATTGATCGGTCAATTAAGGCATATTTTTGATGTACAAAACTATAAAACTGAAATATTAGCGGCTTCCATACGTAATGCGCTACATATTATCAAAGCTGCAGAATTGGGTGCCGATGTTTGTACCTGTCCATTAAGCTCCATACTTGGATTACTTAAACATCCATTAACAGATATTGGTTTAGCCCAGTTTTTAGAAGATGCAAAGAAAATGTAATCGCTGATTTCAAGGATTATTTTAAGATAGATAGGTGCCATTAGGAAAGTTTGAAACTTTCCTAATGGCTCTTTTTTTGTTATGAACCTATTTCCCATCCCGAATAGGATAAAGATAAAAATCAGCGATCCATTCGTTTTAATGCTTCTCTTTTACTTAATGTAGCCAATTCGTTATTATTTACAAACTGCTTTACCCATTCCGAATCAATTTTAGAATATTCTCGCAAAGCCCAGCCAATCGCTTTTTGAATGAAAAAATCTTTTGATTTTGAACAATGCAAAATATATTTTGCCAGCAATTCTGTGTCTGTGTTTTTTTTATTGGCTTTTTGAAACATGATACTACTTCGCTGAAGCCACTTATTGGAAGAAGTATTCCAACTAAGCGTTACACTTTGTATTTTTTCCGGAAACATTTTAAAATAGAGGCCCAGCCACTCACTTGCAATGCCGTCAACAGTATCCCACCAACTTTTATTAAGCAGACAATATTCCATTAGTTTTATGGATGAAATTTTCCATAATTTATTATGATAGGAAAAAAGCTCAATTGCGAAGTAATGAAATTCTCTTTGTGGCAAAGCAAAACAAGATTTTACAATATTTTCAAGGTCTTTCAAATGATGTATCGGGTAATCATGAAAATAGGCTTTACAAATTTTTCTTCTTTCCGGTGTTTGTAAACCAAAAAAAACAAATTGATGAAGCAAATAAGCTTTCATTTCAATCGCTTTTATATGATTGGTTTGTTGTTTGAATGTATTGTTGAGGGGAATTAGATAAGCATGCATAATTATCTGTTTATGATTCCAAGTGGCGTTGTTACATGAATAAATACAGCATTATCAATGGTTTCAGCAGATTAAAAGTAAAAATAAGTTCAAAAATGGAGCTTTTTGTATTTTTTATTTCTCTGAACCCTTTATAAACATTGAAAAATATTCATGCAACAACGCCAAATGAAATTATTAAAGAGATTAAAATTCTTTAGAAAACTGGTTCTCCATCAATTTCTCTTTAAATACCGATCTGAATGAATAAGCAAAGGTTAACATGAATGCCCTTGTATCGGCTTTTGAAGTTCGATTATTGGTGAATTCCGGGGTGTAATTGTAGTAACCACTTTGTAATGTATTGAATAAATCAACAACAATAAATCCCAAACGTGCATTGCCCTTTCCTAATTTTTGTTGAAAACCTAAATCAA
>JAYTSC010000177.1:0-9055 GCA_043745885.1 Bacteroidota bacterium
ATATTGACCAAAGCCTCAGGCTTTTCAATTTTAGCGATAATTTTTGTTTTACTTTTTTTCTCATCCAGTTTACTTCTTAAAATCACAATATCATTCACACTTCTTACAAAACTTAGTGCAACCCAATCGCATTTTTGTTCAATAATAAAATCCAGATCAACCAAATCCTTATCTGTTAATGCAGGCAAAGAAATTTTTGTATCGGGTAGATTAATTCCTTTTTTAGAGGAAAGAACACCCCCTAGGGTTACCAAAACTTTTACATCTCCGTTTTTTTCAATGCCACTTACTTTTACTTCTATCTTTCCATCGTCAATCATAATAATATTATCCATTGTAACATCTCCCGCAAGGTTGGGATAAGAAACATAAATTTTTTCCAATGTTCCTATACATTTTTCATTGGTAAAGGTTAGGGTATCACCGGCTTTCACTTCTAAGTAATTGTTTTCTATTTCACCAATACGAAGTTTAGGTCCTTGCAAGTCGCCAAGAATAGCAATATTATAAGGTTCATTTTTATTGATAGTTCTAATATGTTCAATTATTGTCAGTTTGTCTTCATGACTACCATGAGAAAAGTTTAAACGAAAAACATTCACACCGGCTTTTACCAATGCTAATAATTGTTCATATGAGTCACAAGCAGGTCCAACGGTAGCTACAATTTTTGTACGATGGTTCACATGCGCAACTCCTGCTTGTTTATCCATTTCCTTGTGAAGGTACTTTTCGAGATTTTTAGACATTTGTAATGAATTGTTATTTACAGTAAGGAGAATGATATTATCAATTAACTGGATAGAATTTTTACAATTTTAAACCAATCGTCCGATATTTTTTGTTTTGCTTTTACGGCACTATCTAAAGGTGTATAATGAAGTTTATTGTTTAGAATGCCTACCATCACATTGAATTTTCCATTCAGAAGACATTCTACGGCATGATAACCCATACGGCTGGCAATTAGCCGATCCAGACAAGAAGGAGAGCCCCCACGCTGAATATGGCCAAGTATACAAACCCTGATATCTGCAGCAGGTATTCTTTCCTTTATGATAGCCGCAATTTCAGTTGCCCCAAATTCATCACCTTCAGCGACTACTATTAAATTGACTAATTTTTGTCTTTTTTCCTTTTCAGTTAAAGTGGCGATGAGTTCCTCTACATCTGTTTTTGTTTCAGGAATTAGTATATTTTCTGCACCGGTAGCAATTCCGCTATGTAACGCAATATAACCCGCATCCCGTCCCATTACTTCTACAATAAAAAGTCGATCATGTGCGTCGGCAGTATCTCTAATTTTGTCAATAGCTTCAACAGCTGTGTTAACAGCGGTATCAAACCCAATCGTAAAGTCAGATCCGGCTATATCTTTGTCTATTGTACCGGGCAAACCTATACATGGAATGTCAAATTCATTGGAAAATTTCTGAGCTCCACGAAAACTGCCATCGCCACCAATAATGACAAGGGCATTTATTCCTCTTTTTTTAAGATTCTCATATGCTCTTTTTCTACCTTCGTAATCAAAGAAATCTTTGCTACGGGCAGTTTTCAAAATTGTGCCCCCTCGCTGAATGATATTGGCAACTGATCGAGAGTTCATCTGATAAATATCATCTTCAATCATACCGCTAAATCCTCTCATGATACCGAATACCTCAAGTCCATGATAAATTCCGGCTCTAACCACCGCCCTAATAGCGGCATTCATACCTGGCGCATCCCCTCCCGAAGTAAGTACACCAATTTTTGTTACTTGTTTTACAGCCATTTTATTAGATTCTAATTAAATCATGAATTACTATCATCAAACATAAAAAACTAAATGTGTAATAATATCCCGGAATTCCAAAAATAAGCTTTTGAGAATAAATGACAGGTTCAAATAAAACAAAGCTTTTATGTGTGTTGCTTTTTTATACTCCATTATGCTGAGGAAGCTATTTATTTTTAGTTATAATTAATATCTATCTCTTGGCAGTAAAGGGTTTCAGAGAAAATGCGGTCCAAAATATTAATAAGTATTTGGAATTGATATTTTATACACATTTTGAACTAACGCATGTTAGTTATTATTTCCGTATTTATTAAAGTTTATGAAAAGGTTGAAAAATAAGCGCAACTATTTATGGGTCATTAGGTCACAAAAACTATTTTATTGGTAAAAAAACTTCTGCCATCATACATCTTGCGCTTCCTCCACCATTGGTTTCAATTGTTGTAATGTCGGCATGTAGGATGGTGTTGAAAAACTCAATTCGGTCTATCTGTTTTTTTGTTAAACTTTGATAGGCCTGTGTAGACATAACTGTAAAAATTTCTCCCCCGATATTATTTACTTGGAGCATATTTCCTGCAAATTTATTCATTTGTTCAAAAGTAATTTCTATGATCTCTTTTCCAGTTTGCTTTATTTTCTCTGCTACTATTTTTTTTTGATTACTGTCTTTTATACTATCCAGGCAGATCACTACAAACGAATCTGTAACACACATCATTACATTGGTATGGTAGATGGGTTGATTATTAGTATCCAAGGAAATGAAAGTGAGTGGTTCAAAACCCATTTTTTCGCAAAATGATTGTAAAACCATTTGATCTGTTCTGGGGGATAAACAGGCATAGGCTATTTTGTTATCCCTATCAAGTACCATACTACCAGTACCTTCCAAAAAAACATTGCCCGATTCATAATGAGATAAGTCAATAATATTTGAAACCAAAAACCTTTCCTTAATTTTTTTTAATACATGTTCTTTTTTTTCAAGTCTTCTGTTTATTGCAAACATCGGATAGAGTAGAAGTGTGCCATTGTCATGAAAGGATATCCAGTTATTTGGAAAAATAGAATCCGGTGTATAAGGGGCTATCGTATCATCGACTACCATAACATCCATTCCATTTTTTTTGAGGGTATTAATAAATAATTCAAACTCTTGTAATGCTTTTTTTTGAATGTCAACATCATTTGATTTTAGCTGAAAGCTATTATTGATGGCTGTTTCTGCATTGAAGTCAAAATTTACAGGCTTAATCATCAATATATGTGCAGTATGTTGCATTGTGAAAATATTTTTTATTAATTTTTATACACTAACTATTTTCTCAATAGGTTCACGCCAAAGGGGCATACTCATACAATGAAATCCTCCCCTTGCTCTTGATAATTCTGCTGAAGGCATAAGAATTACAGTATCGGAAATATCTTCAACATTTACTATCCCTTCTTCTAATTGTTGTATCAAGTCTTTAACATGTACAATGTTAAAACCTGCGTTTTTAAAAGCTTCAATGGTTTTGTCATTTCTATCATATCCTAGTACTACGCCTTCTTTTAAAGCCAATAAATTACAAGAATCTGTCCATTGTTCACGGGCATTATAAGGGAATTCGTTATTACCTGAATATATGAATTGAACCTCCGTTTTACAGTCAAGATCGGTTTTGCTAATATCAATTAATAAGTCCTCGAGACTATCAAAAGATACCGGGTTATCCGGGCACTTTTTATAGAATTGCAATATTTTTATTTTTTCTTCTTTCTTTATCTCAAGAATTCGTTCGATAGGGTTCTCATTTTCATGTAACAAAGTTTTTCTTGAAAAATTCCCTAGCATAACCCATACATCTCTTTTTACTTGTGTAAAAACTGTATCGATATGCATATAGTCTCTTTTTTTTGGAATTTTTATGATGGTCACTTTTTCCATCAGCCCTTTTTCGAAAATAGCATTAGTGATTCTTACTGCTGCTTCAGGTGAAGTTCTTTCGCTTACACCCACCAACAAATGATTCTCACTTACTACCATAATATCACCTCCCTCTAAGGTAATTTTTCGATCATCATCTTCCTTGGGCATTAAAAAGCTATGATTGGAGTCGGCTAATTCTATAATATTTTCTCTGTAGTTCCTAAATAATGGGTGATGAAAGAAAATATATTTAGCTAATAATGCTTCTCTGGTTCTGGCTTTTTTGGCGGGTTTATTTAATAAAACATGATCTTTAATGGTGATGCCAATGTCACGGGTAAAAATAAAATTGGGTATAGGTGCAAACAGTAGACTACGCGTGTTTGATGTTCCTGAAATGAATGTTTTTGCTAATTCTACTGGGGAATATTGCAGCAATTCATTTTGCATTTGATAAGTACTGCCTTCAATTGCACTAACTGATGCAACCAGTTTGGTGTGGATGTCTTTATCTTCCAAAACCTCTGCCAATAGCCACTGTAGTTCTATCACCTTGTCTGAAGCGAAAAATTCGTTACTTTCCGGTTTGTAAAAATTACGATTCGACTCCTCAGCATCAATAATGGAAAGCTTACCTTTTATTTTAGCAGGATCAAGAAAATACAATAAAATCTTAGTATAATAGTCGTATTCATTTTTTCTTATGGTATCTAGATGAACGATGTCTTCAAATAACCAATCTTGTGCTTTTGAAGGTACTACTTTGCCTAAGCCACTATCAGGGCTGTGTACCAATAAACGTTTTAAAGTTCCTATTTCAGAACTCACAGATAATTTATTATCCATATTATTTTGAATTGATTAATTCTTAAATAAGAGACCTAAATGGGAAAACTAAAAACTACTTAATGGTCAGGCATTGAATTCAGACCCCGATACATCCAGGCGAAATGTGCAGTTAAGAAGAATATAGTTGTACAATGGTTCATAAAAGAAAGTCAAGTTACAACTTTCCTGTCAAAGGGTTAATTCCTTTCAAACTACCCTCCGATCGAATGATTTTGAATCTAACAAACATTTCTTCGCTATACCAGTCCTCTTTTCTTGTTTTTTTGATCACTTCTGCATGTTCTTTTAGTTGGTAAGCGAAGTTTTTCATAGCATCTTTACTTTGCCAAATACTGAATGTACCTTGTTTAACCCAAGGTATTTCGCCAATTCCTATGGATGAAATGAAACCCTTGGCTCCTGGCATTTGATGAGCAACACCTGAAACGTTTCTCCAAAATTCCTTCAATTTGCTTAAACGAATGGTAGCACGCGTTAAAACAGCAATCAGTCCTTCATAATCAGTTTGTTTTGGTAGCTCCCCAAAACATTCCTTTCCATCCCATTTACCATGCCCCTCTATAGCTATTAAATCAAATTGTAAAACCTCACAACCAAAGAACTTCCACCAACCACATATAATACCCGAAGTTTTGTTTTGATCCCGACTCCCAAGTCCAGACTCCAGACTCCAGACTTGCAAAAGTGCCCATTGTCTGAAATCAGGAACAATATCAAAAGTTCCGTTCCTGCCACAGCCCATCAGTTTCCAAAAACTACATCCTTTTGATAGCAATAACGGCAAACGAAAGACGGCCATAGACAAAAAACCTGCCCATCCTAGCCATTTTGGGTAGATAACGATCGTTAAATTACAATAGACATTAGGCATAAGAAGCTCAATAAAATATGCAGTAAGTTAAAATAAAGGGGTTGGATAGCAATTAGAATCTGTCTAATTTGCTGTCATGAAATTATTAATCGTTAACATCCGGCAATTGGTTAATGTTCGAAAAAAAAATAAGCTTTTGAGGGGTAAAGATCTGGCCATTTTACCTATTATCCAAAATGCTTATTTACGTATTGAGAACGGACTGATTAGTGCATATGGTGAAATGCATGATTTAGCAGCTGATGATTTGGTTTCAAATGATACAGAAATGGTAGATGCCCAAAACGCAACCCTTTTGCCCACATGGTGCGATAGCCATACCCATCTGGTTTTTGCATCCAGCCGGGAGGAGGAGTTTGTTGATAAAATTAAAGGGATGAGTTATGCAGACATTGCATCCAAGGGTGGGGGAATTGTAAACTCAGCCAAAAAATTGAATGATACCTCTGAGGAATTGCTTTTTGAATTGGCTTGGAAGCGGTTACTAGAATTAATCCGGTTGGGAACCGGGGCCGTTGAAATTAAAAGTGGGTATGGACTGACACTGGAAGGAGAAATCAAAATGTTACGCGTAATTAAACGCTTAAAAGAAAAATCAACCATCCCAATTAAAGCAACCTTTTTAGGGGCACATACTTTTCCAATGGAGTTTAAGGAAAACCATGCCGGATATATGGACTTGCTAATCAAGCAAATGCTTCCAGTTATTCAAAAAGAAAATCTCGCAGACTATATTGATGTTTTCTGTGAAGATGGTTTTTTTAATACCTCTGAGACTGAAGCTATTTGCATGGCAGGAAAAGCTATTGGCTTAAAGCCTAAAATACATGCCAATCAACTAAACTTATCGGGTGGCATCCAAATAGGTGTTAAAATGGGTGCTTTATCAGTAGATCATTTAGAAACCATGGATGATGAAGCCATCCATTTATTGGCTGGTTCAAAAACCATTGGGACATTATTACCAACGGCAGCCTATTTTTTACGAATGCCATTTCAACCTGCAAGAAAATTGGTTGATGCAGGATGCGCTATTGCTTTGGCATCAGATTTTAATCCTGGTTCCAGTCCAAGTGGCAATATGAATATGGTAATTTCTATGAGTTGTATTCAAATGAAGCTATTGCCGGAGGAGTCTATTAATGCAGCCACCATCAATGGGGCATATGCCATGGAACTCGAAAATGAATTGGGTAGTATTTCAATTGGGAAAAGAGCCAACCTCATTTTTACTTACCCCATTCCCTCTTTGGCTTATTTACCTTATTCTTTTGGTTCAAACTTGATTCAAAAAGTGATGATTAATGGAAGTTTTTTTTAAGTATATTTAGATGATGTTTGGTTTATTAATGTAATCAATTCAAACAGTTTCTTGATCCACTTTTATTTAATCTTCATTTGCTCATAAAAGTAACTTTAAAAAAAGCATTATGCATCATTTTAAGTACTATAATAAACACGATGTCTTATCCTTAACCAGAATTCGTCGTTATGAAACCAAATTGGGTGAGCGGATTCAAGTTGTAAAAGACGTCCATTCCATTGAAGCATCTATACACCAGTCATCAGCAAAATATGTTTTAATGGGTATTCCTGAAGATATTGGTGTAAAAGCTAATTTAGGGATTGGTGGTACCGATTCAGCATGGCTTTCTTTTCTCGATTCTTTTCTAAATATACAAAGCAATGATTTTTTAGAAGGAAGCGATTTGCTTATATTGGGCCATTTTGACTTTTCGGATATTGAAAAATTAATTGAAAAGAATGCCCATGGATTTGATGAAAGACTGGAAGCCTACAGACATGCTGTAAATACAATTGATGAGGAAGTGGAACAGCTTATCCATATCATTACACAAAATAAAAAAATACCCATTGTCATTGGTGGGGGACATAACAATTCATATCCCTGTATAAAAGGAGCTGCAAAAGGGTTTTATAAAGCCGGCGTTATTCCTCTAGCTCAAATCAATGCAGTTAACCTGGATGCCCATGCTGATTTTAGACCCATGGAAGGCCGACATAGTGGTAATGGATTTAGTTATGCAGAAGCTGACGGCTACTTAGAAAAGTATTGTGTATTAGGTCTGCATGAAAATTATTTACCACAAAATGTATGGATGGATATGGTCAATAATCCATTTATTGATTGTATTACTTATGAAGACATTTTCCTTCATGAAAAACGAAGCTTTTTACAAGCAGTAGGCCATGCTACCTCTTTTACTGATGATACCCTTTGCGGTATAGAATTAGACCTCGACTGCATTGAAAATGTTTTAAGTAGTGCCTCCAGTCCGGTAGGTATAACTATTAACCATGCCCGTCAATTTATCAATTTTACTGCTGCAGATAGCAAGATTGCCTACTTACATATTTGTGAGGGTGCCGTACAATTATCTGATGGGAGAACCAGTAATAGCACGGGTAAAATGATAAGTTATTTGGTAAGTGATTTTGTAAAAGGATTGTCTATTTAGACAATTTTTAAGGTATAAATACCTATGTTATTTTCACTATTTGATTTTATCTTCGTTCAAATTAATTTAATATTGATTTCAGGTTTCCATTTTACTGTAAACTATTTTACATGAAAAAAGAACAAATAGCAGCTTTGTTTTTTCAATTTGAACAGGCATGTTATGAGTATAAGGGCATTGAATGTTGGAGTGCACGTGATTTGCAAATAATTTTGGGCTATACAAAATGGTCTAATTTTAGCAAAGTAATTGATAAGGCCATCGATGCCTGCAAACTCGCTGGGGAAGCGGTTTCCGATCATTTTGCCGACGTCGGTAAAATGATCGAATTAGCAAATGGCGCACAACGAGACATTACCGATATTGTGCTTACTAGATATGCCTGTTATCTAATTGCACAAAATGGGGATAGTAATAAACCTGAAATTGCTTTTGCGCAAACATATTTCGCAATACAAACACGTAAACAGGAAATCATTGAACAAAGATTATTAGAAGTTGCCAGAATTACAGCTCGCGATAAACTATCAAAATCAGAAAAAAGGTTGTCAGAAATAATTTATGAACGCGAGGTAAATGAGAAAGGTTTTGGTATCATAAGAAGTAAAGGAGATGAGGCTTTATTCGGTGGTTTTGATACTAATGCCATGAAAAAGAAACTACTTGTGCCGGATAATCGACCCTTAGCAGATTTTCTTCCAACTTTAACAATAAAAGCAAAAGACTTTGCTACAGAATTAACTAGTCATAATGTAGTCGAAAAAGAATTGAAAGGGCAGTCTCAAATTATGCGAGAACATATAGATAATAATCTAGCAGTTCGTAAAATATTGAAACAGCGAGGTGTACAACCCGAAGATCTTTCCGCAGTGGAAGATGTGAAAAAAGTACAAAGAAGACTAAAGTCTGAAGTGGAGGAAATTACAAAAGGCATCAAAAAAATAACTGCACCAATACCCAAAAAGTAAGCGTGTCTAAATAATTGCACTCATTTATCTTTTAACCTTCCATTTCCATTACTTTTTCAAATATCTGTTCATATTCATTTTCTAAAGATTCCCGGTTTTTTTTAGCTTTTTTATATGCTTCTTCTATGCATACAAATTTTTCACGATCAGAATAATTATCCGGGTGACCCAGTTCAGTCTCAAGTCTGG
>JAYTSC010000178.1:0-1561 GCA_043745885.1 Bacteroidota bacterium
TAGGTATCAATTAAAAAATGTAGGTATAAATAATGTCTGGTCAGAAATTGTACGTATTGGCAATACCCAAAAAGTAGTCAGCACCTCAGGCACAAATACCTACAATAAAATTGTAACCACCAGGCGATGCTCCCAACCCAATGAAAAACTAACCAACATCTACAATATCTTAAAAATAAAGCACCAGCCTTTTACCAAAAGAAAATCTGTAGTACACAAACTGGAAAGCAAAAAAAATGAAACTCAACAACAGCGCCTATTACAGTCAGGTTAGCTGCAAAATGGGTTAAAAATTGGTTTCAATCCATTCCTCAAAACCCTATGGCGCCAATCTTTCAATTTTCCAATTACAGTCAGGTTGAACGGTATAATGTATTCTATCATGTAAACGACTGCTTCTTCCTTGCCAGAATTCCATGACTCTTGGCTTAAGAATATAACCGCCCCAATGTTCAGGCCTAGGTATATTATCTATCCCAAATTTTTCTTCGTATGCCAGAAAATTATTTTCGATTACCATTCTATCGCCGATAACCCTACTCTGTGGCGAAGCCCATGCACCTATTTTACTAGAAGCAGGTCTAGAATGAAAATAAGCATCGCTTTCTTTTGCATTTATTTTCTCGATACTTCCATCTATTCTAACCTGCCTCTCTAACTCTTTCCAAAAAAACAACAAAGCGCCCTGTGGATTATCTGCAAGATCTTTCCCTTTCTGACTTTGGTAGTTGGTAAAAAAAACAAAGCCGTTAGAATCATATCCTTTCAACAATACAATTCTAGCGGATGGAATACCTTCTTTTGAGGCAGTAGCGAGTGTCATGGCATTTATGTCTTCAATTCCTGCTTTTATTGCTTCCTGCCACCAGTTAGTAAACTGGTCAATCGCATTATTTGCCACATCTGATTCAGATAAGGATTGTAAAATATATTCTCTCCGTATTTCTGCTATTGAATGAGACATATCAATGAGTTATTGTGTAAAGGTAAAGCATTCCATTAGTCTGGAGTTAGGAGTTAAAAAAATACTGCAGACTTCAGACTTCTTTCTTATTCTGTTATCTCAAGCGTTTCAGCCTTATGTTTACCCGAAACAAAAGTGTACACTGCAGGAATTACCAATAAAGTTAGAACGAGTGAGAAGAGTAATCCACCCACAACCACAATACCTAAGGGAATTCTACTGGTTGATGCAGCTCCTAAACTTAATGCAATTGGCAATGCGCCAAGAGAAGTGGCCAAGCTTGTCATCAAAATGGGCCGTAGTCTTTGTGTGGAGGCCTCAAGCACAGCATGCATTTTTGAAAGGCCCAGTTTTCTTTTTTGATTGGCAAACTCAACAATTAAAATACCATTTTTGGTTACTAAACCAATTAACATGATCATTCCAATTTGAGAAAAGATATTCAGGGTCTGGTCAAATAAATATAAACTAAGTAAGGCACCGGCTAAAGCTAATGGTACAGTTAACATAATTGTAAAAGGATCTATAAAACTTTCGAATTGGGCTGAGAGAACTAAATAAATCAAAATGAGTGCTAATACAAAAGCAAATAAAATA
>JAYTSC010000179.1:0-5495 GCA_043745885.1 Bacteroidota bacterium
TTAACAAGGGCTACGAATTTCATAGAGAATCCTACCAGGTTTTTCGTCTCCCATATTTACAAAATTTATTATGTTATCACAACCAATCAGTGTTAGTTTTGACCTAGGTGGTGACCGCCAGGTTAGCATCGGTACCGGAAAATTAGCACGTCAGGCAGATGGAGCCGTTACAGTTACCCAAGGGAATTGTGTTATTTTAGCTACCGTAGTTGCCAATAAAGACCCCAAAGAAGGTCAAGATTTTTTTCCATTAAGTGTTGATTATCAAGAAAAATTTGCCTCAAATGGCCGAGTTCCCGGTTCTTTTTTCAAGCGTGAAGCCAGACTGAACGACTATGAAATTTTAACCAGCCGCTTAATAGATCGCGCTTTACGTCCTTTATTCCCAGAAGATTATTTATGCGATGTACAAGTATTGATCAGCCTTATATCAAGCGATCCTGAAATATTACCTGATTCTTTGGCATGCTTGGCCGCTTCAGCTGCAATTGCTGTTTCAGATATTCCTATTAAAGAAATTATCAGCGAAGTAAGAATTGCTCGTGTGGATGGCCAATTCATTGTAAATCCAACGCGTACACAACTAAAAGCTTCTGACCTTGAATTTCTAATTGCCGCTACAGACAAAAATCTGATGATGGTGGAAGGGGAAGCTAAAGAATGTGCTGAAGCTGACTTAGTAAAAGCACTTGAAATTGCACACGCTGCCATTCGAGTTCAAATAAAAGCACAGGAAGAATTAAGAGCTAAAAAAGGGGTTACAACAAAAAGAGATTATAAAAAACCTGCTCAGGACGATGCCATACAAGAAAAAGTAAATGCTTTTGCAAAGGATAGAGTCTATGAAATTTCAAGAAAAGGTTCATCAAAAAATGAGCGCACGGAAGGATATAGTTTATTGAAGGATGAATTGATCCTGAGTCTGGGAACAGAAGCAACAGATCTAGAGAAAAAATTAACTAAAAAATACTACGAAGACCTTAAATGGGAAGTAGTAAGAAATATGATGTTAGATGATCGCATCCGTTTGGATGGTCGCCAGCTAGATCAAGTTAGGGGATTAGCCATGGAAGTAGAACCATTACCAACGCCACACGGGTCTGCATTGTTCACGAGAGGTGAAACCCAATCACTTACAACGGTTACTTTCGGAACTAAATTAGATGAATTGTTAGTTGAAAGTGCCGCTAAATCAGAATACACTAAGTTTTTCTTGCATTATAATTTTCCGCCATTTTCAACTGGTGAAGTAAAGATGATGCGTGGAGTGGGAAGAAGGGAAGTAGGACACGGTAATTTGGCCATGCGTAGTTTAAAGAAAATGATGCCGGGTAGTGAATATCCTTATACAGTTCGTGTAGTGAGTGATATATTAGAAAGTAACGGATCATCTTCCATGGCTACCGTTTGTGCCGGTTCATTGGCATTAATGGATGCAGGTGTTCCTTTCCCAAAACACGTAAGTGGTGTTGCAATGGGATTAATAACCAGAAACGATGGTAAATATGCCATTCTAACTGATATTCTGGGTGACGAAGATCATTTAGGTGATATGGACTTCAAAGTTACCGGCACGCGTGATGGTATTTGTGGGGTACAAATGGATATTAAAGTAGATGGTTTAAGTATGGAAGTGATGATGGAAGCATTAGAACAAGCCAGAAAGGGTCGTTTACATATATTAGATGCCATGTATGAATGCATGCCTGCACCTCGTTCAGAAGTTAAGCCGCATGCACCAAGAATGGTTAAATTAATTATTGATAAAGAATTTATTGGCGCAGTAATCGGGCCGGGTGGTAAAGTTATTCAGGAAATCCAACGCGAAACAGGTGCAACTGTAAATATAGAAGAAGTAGGCAATACCGGTGAAGTAAGTATCTTCTCAGCATCCAAAGAAAGTTTGGATAAAGCAGTTACTTGGGTGAAAGGTATTACCGCAATGCCTGAGGTTGGTGATATTTACGAAGGCCCTATCAAAGGCATTAAAGAGTTTGGTGCATTCGTTGAATTCATGCCCGGAAAACAAGGCTTATTACATATCAGTGAAATAAGTTGGTCGCGTCTGGAAACAATGGATGGACTATTTAAAGAAGGTGATGTTGTTAAAGTGAAATTGGTAGGGGTTGATCCAAAAACAGGTAAATTTAAATTAAGTCGTAAGGCATTGATGCCAAGGCCGGATGCAAAACCTCGCGAGGGCGAAAATGCATAAGGATAATATCTTTTTTAAATGGCCTCGATTTCTCGGGGCCATTTGTTTTTAAACTAGTTAGTATCATGGAAAATGCCAATTATTGTGAAATCATTTTTTCTGTTACAGAACAGGAATTAATGGAAATCCTAATAGCTCAATTAATAGAAATTGGATATGTGGCTTTTGAGGAATCTGACACTGTATTAAAAGCATTTATTCCTGAAACTGATTTTAATGAGGAGAAATTAGTGACTATTTTAAAAATTTATGACCTAAGCTTTTCCCATTCAATTATCATGAAGCAGAACTGGAATTCACTTTGGGAATCGAATTTTGAACCGGTTCAGGTGGATGATTTTGTGGGTATTCGAGCAAGTTTTCATCCTTCCTTTGGTAATGTTACCCATGAGATAGTGATCACCCCTAAAATGAGTTTTGGAACCGGACACCATGCAACAACCTATTTGGTAATGCAATTGATGCGAAATATCAATTTTACCGATGCTTCTGTTTTTGATTACGGAACCGGCACAGGAATCTTAGCCATACTGTCGGAAAAATTGGGAGCAAAAAGTATTCTCGCAGTTGATAATGATGATTGGTGTATCGAAAACGCATTAGAAAATGTGTCCATAAATAAATGTGAACATATAATAGTTAACAAAGTAGGCGAGCTTCATTTGAATCAAAAATTTAGTACCATATTGGCAAATATTAATAGAAATATTCTAATTGATAATATCCAAAATTTACGCAATGCATTGGAAATCAATGGAAATTTAATTCTAAGTGGTCTATTAAAAGAAAACGAGTCTGAAATGGTAACAATATGTGTTGGTTTAGGATTGGTGCATAGAAAAACGGTAGAACGCAATGGTTGGATCGCTCTATACTTTTTTAACACATAAATCGATTTTTTAAGTTAAATAATCATTAACTTTAAATCGGTTATCTTCGCCATCAAACTTCAAACCACCCCCCCCCAATGAACGAATTGTTGCTCATTGTTTTAGCTTACTTCATCGGATCTGTTCCAACAGCTGTTTGGATAAGTAAATTCATGTTCGGTATTGATATCCGAGACTACGGCAGTGGGAACGCTGGGGCAACCAACACTTTTCGTGTAATCGGTTCTAAATGGGGAACTGTTGTAATGATTGTTGATATTTTAAAAGGGGTTGCTGCTACTTCGCTTTACATATTATTACCCAATTATCTTACGGATGAATTACATAGAACCAATTTAATGATTGGTTTAGGACTTGCTGCTGTTGTTGGACACATTTTTCCGATTTGGGCAAGCTTTAAAGGTGGAAAAGGGGTCGCTACGCTTTTAGGTATGGCAGTTGCTATTCAACCGGTAGTTGCTATTTGTTGTGTTGGGGTTTTCCTTTTAGTATTATATCTCACCCGTTTTGTGTCGCTTAGTTCCATCTTGGCCGGCGTATCTTTTATGGTCTTTATTTTATTTATCTTTAATGAGAAAGAAACGCTTTACCGAATTTTTGCCGTGATGGTTGCATTGATGGTGGTGTTGACCCATCAAAAAAATATCGGAAGAATATTAAAGGGAACAGAAAGTAAAGTACCCATCTTCAAAAGTAGAGACCGGCGCAAACAAAGAAGACAAGGACGATAAATTAGCATAGTAACCTTCCGTTTACAATTTAATTTAAATACTAATTAATCGCTTTGGTAATCATGTGTAAGTGGCATAGACACAATCAACAATAGAACTATGTGGATCACTAAAAAGAGGCTTTCTTTTATGTGCCTGATATCCATCTTAAGTTTCAGGACCCCGGCAGCTAAGCCCATTTCTAATTTTTTTCTACAAACACAGCCCACCATACAATTGTTTGCTGAAGACGTTTACCGACAATTTCTTTCTTCGCATAAAATTCTAACGCAGGGTCTTAGTTCTGAGGCTGAAGTGATGAATCGTATAAGTAGTAGAATTATCCAGGCTGTTAAGGCGCATTATCAGGGTAAAAAGAATAGTCACGAATTATTGGGTTTTCAATGGGAAATTAATTTGATAGCCGAGAAAAAAATAGATGCCTGGTGCTTACCGGGTGGTAAAATTGCAGTTTATTCTTCTTTATTTCCATTAACACAAAGTGATGAATCCATGGCTGTAGTGTTAGCACATGTAATAGCGCATGCTTTACTTCATCATGGAGACCAGAGGATGAAAAACTACCTTACATCCTATTTGGGTGGTAAAGACATTTCTGTAGCTTACGCAGAAAAACCTAATGAAACCAATGATTTTTTTAAAATGGCCTATGGTAATGGAGATTATGTTGGGGTGATTAAAGCTTTCAGCGATGCTGATGAAATGGAAGCTGATAAATTAGCGACAATTTTTATGGATCTGGCAGGATATAACCCAATTGAAGCTATCGTTTTTTGGGAACGAATGGACAGGTTTAAAAAAACTGGCCGTCATCCGGAATTGCTTAGTAGCCATCCAGTTTATGAAAACAGAATTTCCAGGTTAAAAGAAGCCATTGAAGAAACCATGTCTAAAACGCATAGACCCATTAAAAAAAATTAGTATGCTTAATGAAAAAGAAGCTTTTTTTAAACTAATTGACAGTTTATAAATAAAATAGAACCAATTTGTAAGTGATCTTTGGTAACAATAATTTAACTTTACCCTCTTTTATTACATCACCTAAATTTCCCTTTAGGCATGTCAAACCTTACAGTACTCGAAAAATTGCAGTTAAAAGATGAAAAGACCCTCTTAATACAGGGGCTTCCATCGGCTATTGAAAAACAGTTTGCAAAGTTAACTTTTGCTAAAAATGTAACCCCCTTGTTAAAAAGCAAGAAGGTAGATTTTGCGTTGGTTTTTGCCTTAAGTCAAAACCAATTGAACAATGTGTTGAAGGAAGTTTTTCCTGCTTTGCATGAAGATACCAAATTGTGGATAGCTTATCCCAAAACTGCCAGTAAAATCGTTAGTGATTTAAACCGTGATTGTAGCTGGGAATATTTGGCCAGACATGAATACGAATGTGTACGCCAGGTTACCCTAGACCATGTATGGAGTGCGATGCGATTTAAAAAACATGATAAAATACCTAATCGAACACGTGCATTTTCAGAAATTAAGAGCAGTGAGTTGAATGGGATAGATTTTGAAAAAAGGTTGGTGGTGCCACCTGTTGAATTAGAAAAACTATTCACGAAACATAACCAGGCTCATGAATTTTTCAGTTCACTCTCTTTTACGAATCAAAAAGAATATGTGATCTGGATTGAGGGGGCTAAAAAAGAAGATACCCGT
>JAYTSC010000180.1:0-3034 GCA_043745885.1 Bacteroidota bacterium
TGGGTTTGGCAAAATGGTTATTTAATGATAAGAACCCATTAACTGCCAGGGTATTTGTAAATCGTATTTGGCTCGATTTTTTTGGTAGAGGAATCGTAAAGTCTGCCGCTGATTTTGGTTCACAGGGCGATTTACCTACACATCCCGAATTACTCGACTGGTTAGCAGTTGATTTTAGAGAAAATGGATGGAATATAAAAAGATTGGTAAAACAAATTGTTATGTCGGCCACTTATCGTCAGTCGGCTGTACTAACAAATGAAAAAATAAAAAAAGATCCTGAAAATATTTATTTGTCACGTGCACCACGTCTTCGTTTACCAGCTGAACTGGTGAAAGATTTAGTTTTGTCAAGCAGTGGTTTGTTAAACAGAAAGATAGGAGGCACCAGTGTTAAATCCTATCAACCCCCCGGGTTATGGGAGTTAGCAACATCCGGAAGAGGAATCTTAGCAACCTATAAACAAGATACCGGTCAATCAATTTATCGAAGAGGCATGTACACCTTTATTAAACGAACAGTACCTCCACCAACCATGATGGTATTTGATGCAGGAACTCGCGATCAATGTGAAGTGAAACGATCACGTACCAATACACCACTACAGGCATTGATCATGTTAAATGACCCCACTGTACTAGAAGCATCTCTTGCATTATCAGATCAATTATTGTTTTCTGGTGATAAAAACGATGTTGCAGTTGAGAAAGCATTTAGAAAAATTATATGCCGAATGCCTTTGAAAAAAGAATCTGACATATTGAATGCTTTTTTAAAAGAAAAGCAACAATACTTTACTAATAATAAAAAACTAGCAGATAAAACCATTGCAGTTGGTTTTTATCAACCCAAAACAAAAGACACAATTCAACTGGCTTCATTAATGCAATTGATTCAGATTATTTACAATATGGAGGAAGCCATTACAAAAACATAAGTATGGAAAAAGAAATACTGGAACAAAGTTTACATATCAGTCGGAAAAAATTCCTTGCCGGTTTAAGTATTGGGGTAGGAAGTATTGCGTTAGGGTCTTTACTGATTCCGGATTTATTTGGAGGAGCTGCAGAGGAAGCCAATTTTGTTCCGGGTATTCCTCATTTTGCACCCAAAGCAAAAAGGGTTATTTACTTATTTCAAAACGGAGCGCCTTCTCAATTAGAATCTTTTGACTATAAACCCAAGCTCTGTGAAATGATGGGGCAGGAGTTACCCGAATCTATCCGTGGGGGGCAGCGACTTACCGGAATGACGTCAAATCAAAAAAATTTTCCACTGATTGGTTCCTTTTATAAATTTAACCAACATGGACAATCAGGAGCATGGATAAGTGAGTTGTTCCCTTTTATGTCGGGAATAGTAGATGATATATGCATTGTGAAAAGTATGCACACAGAAGCCATTAATCATGATCCTGCTTTAACTTTTTTTCAAACAGGAAATCAACAGGGTGCTCGTCCAAGCATCGGTTCATGGGTTAGTTATGGTTTAGGATCTGAAAACAAAAATCTACCTGCATTTTGTGTATTACTCTCCAGAGGAAAAGGAAATGGCCAGGGTGTATATTCAAAACTTTGGAGTAATGGATTTTTAGATTCTATTCATCAGGGGGTACAGTTTAGTAGTGGTGATAACCCGGTTTTATATTTACAAGATCCTGATGGAATGGATCGGGCCGGGAGAAGAAACATGCTTGATAAAATTAGTGAGTTAAATGATTTGAATTACAAAGATTTTGGCGACCCGGAAATAGCTACTAAAATTCAACAATATGAAACCGCTTTCCGAATGCAGACCGCTGTTCCCGAAATATTAGACCTTTCCAAAGAGCCGGATGATATTGTTAAACTTTATGGTTCTGAATGTCTAGTGCCTGGAACCTATGCCGCCAATTGTTTATTGGCTAGAAAACTATCTGAAAATGGCGTACGGTTTATTCAGTTATACCACCAGGGCTGGGACCAACATGGAAACCTTCCTAATGAAATGCGCGGACAAGCAAAAGACGTAGACCAGGCCTCAGCCGCGTTGATTACTGATTTGAAACAAAGAGGATTACTAGATGAAACGCTGGTGATTTGGGGTGGTGAATTTGGTCGCACCAATTATTCACAAGGCAAATTGAAAGAAGATAATTATGGAAGAGACCATCATCCACGTTGTTTTTCTATTTGGATGGCAGGTGGTGGTATTAAACCGGGAATGGTATATGGTGAAACAGATGAATTTGGATATAATATCATTCAAAATCCGGTACATGTTCACGATTTTCAGGCAACCATTTTAAATCAATTGGGATTGGATCATGAGCGATTAACCTATCGGTACCAAGGAAGACGTTTTCGGTTAACGGATGTGGAAGGAAAAGTGGTGAGGGATATTTTAAGTTGACGATTTTTTTTAAACGCAGAGTCGCGAATACGCAGAGGGGACCTGATTATTTCTCTGCGCCTCCCCGCCTCCGCGTTAAAATATTTATTTACATCAAACCAAACTGCTACCTATATGCAACGCAGAAAATTTCTACAACAAACCACCCTCGCCACAGGATCTTTCCTAATCATGAAAGATCTGTTTGCAAAACCGCAAGGAGATGTATTTGGCCATAATGGTATGCAGTATCGAATGGATACTAAATGGGGAACACTAACTGAAAAAAATCCGGTAAATGACTGCCATGAAATGGTAGAAGATACCAAAGGAAATATTTTATTACTAACCAATGAAACAAAAAATAATATTTTAGTGTATGATAAATCGGGCAAACTATTATCCAGCTGGGGGCACGATTTCCCCGGGGCACATGGATTAACCATACACAAAGAAAATGGCGAAGATTTTCTGTTTATTACAGATACGGTAAAACACCAGGTGTATAAGACAACCATTGATGGAAAATTATTGATGACCATTGATTATCCTGCTGAAACTGGAGTATATAAAAACAAAGAAGCGTTTGTTCCAACTGAAACCACCGTTTTACCGAATGGGGATTTTTATATTGCAGATGGATATGGTGCACAATATATAATG
>JAYTSC010000181.1:0-4316 GCA_043745885.1 Bacteroidota bacterium
GTGTTGGAGTTTGATGAAATATGAAATTATAAAATGGATCAGGGTGTGCGGAGGTGAAAATTTTGAAAAGAAATGGAAGGCTACTTAATCAGCAGACCCTATTTAGGTGGGTAAGCCAAAAACATCTTCTGAATAGAGGTTCTAAGGTAATAATGTTGTCGATTTGCTAAATAACATTCTTGCAATACCTTTACCTTATGAACCGCACCCAACTGGTAGAACAAATAAAAATTAAACAAAGTTTTCTTTGTGTTGGTCTTGATACCGATATTACAAAAATCCCTAAACACCTCCAATCAACACCCGATGCAGTTTTTCAATTTAACAAAGCCATTATTGATGCTACAAAAGCGTATTGTGTAAGTTATAAAATCAATACTGCTTTCTATGAGGCACAAGGCCTAAAAGGTTGGGAGGCCATGGAAAAAACGGTTCAATATATTCCCAAAACACATTTCACTATTGCAGATGCAAAAAGAGGAGATATCGGTAACACTTCTTCACAGTATGCCAAAACATTTTTTGAAGTTCTCCCTTTCGATGCCATTACGGTTGCACCTTATATGGGTGAAGATAGTATTCGACCTTTTTTAGGATATGAAAACAAATGGACAATTGTACTAGGCTTAACATCCAATAAAGGTGGGAATGATTTTCAACAATTGGCTCTTTACAATGAATTGGGCTCGAAATTTTTATACGAAAAAGTTTTGGAGAAAGTCAGTAGTTGGGGTACCACATCTAACCTTATGTTCGTTGTAGGGGCTACCCGTGCATCTGATCTAGTCCATATTCGATCTATTATCCCCGATCACTTTTTATTGGTTCCAGGTGTGGGTGCGCAAGGTGGAAGTTTAGAAGAAGTAGCCAAGTATGGATTGAATAAAGATTGTGGTTTACTGGTAAATGCAAGTCGTGCAATTATTTTTGCTAGCGAAAAAGAAGATTTTGCTGAGATGGCCAAAACAATCGCTAGTCAATATCAGCAAGAAATGGCTGCATATTTAATAAAGTAGGAAATGGGTAGCCAGATCAAATATTCTTTTTAATAATTGAAGCAATTTTATCCGCCCAAATAGCATATGCTTTTGCAGAATAATGTAATTGATCCTTAGCTAACAATAATTTGTCAGTAACCACTTTTTGCGTTTCTTCTGTAATATTGATGAAATGGGTTTTTTGTTTAGTCGCTTCAGTCTCGCAAATTTGGTTAAAGGCAATTATTTCATCGCTTATTTTTTTATTGTCTTTTTTTACTGCAAAAGGGGTAACTCCCCAATCAGGAATGGATATAACAATAATACGCTTGGGCCTTTCTCCGGTAAAATGAATAGCTTTTCTTAATAAAAATTCAAAATCCGTTTTGAACTCACCAATGGACAACTCTCTGTATTGGTTATTGACACCAATCAATAAGGTTACAAAATCATATTGTTCATTTAATTGCATGTGCAGGATATGTTCAGCTAATTCAAGACTGGTCCATCCGGTCTTAGCTACAATTTCCGGGGCATGAAAATGGATTCCTTCTTTTCTAAGCAGTTGAATTGTTTGATAGGGGAACCCATCATACAAAGGAACCGACTCACCAACGGTGTACGAATCACCCAGGGCCAATAAAGTAAAATGCTTAGTCATAATGATTCTTTAAAGAGTAGTCAGATGGCTCCTGATTTTACTCAGTGCCGCTGCGTCTCTGCGTTTAAAAATTATCTCTGAGAATTAAATAAAATGTATACACATCTTCAAAACTACAATACATTGGAGAAGGCGCCACCCTTATTACTCCAGGTTCACGATAATCAACTACAATACCACTCTCCATCATTTTTGTATAAATCTCTTTCCCTCTATCCTTAAAAAATAAAGAAAGTTGGGCACCACGGCTTTCATAATCAGCCGGTGTGATGATTTCAAAATTTAATTGTGGTAATTGTAATAACAAAAATTCCAAATAAGCGGTTAAACGAATACTTTTATTTCTAAGTTGCTCAATGCCAGCTTTATCAAACATTTCAAGAGAGGCTTTTAAACAAACCGTATTAAAAACTTGTGTAGTGCTGATATTCCATCCACTTGCATTGGTTTTTGGAATAAAGCCTTTCTCCATTTTAAACCTGGTTTTCTCATCATTTCCCCACCAACCACCTAATCGCGGCGTTCTAACATCATTTGAAAAATATTCATTAATATAAACACCTCCTACAGAACCCGGTCCTGCATTTAAGTATTTATAACTACACCATACGGCAAAATCAACTTTCCAATCATGCAATTGTAAAGGAACATTACCCACTACATGTGCTAAGTCAAATCCTGCAATGGCTTTTACCTTATGTGTAGCATCAGTAATTCTTTTGATGTCAAAAAGTTGTCCTGTATAATAGTTGATTCCTCCAAACAAAATAAGGGCAAGACTTTCTCCATGATTTTCTATTACGTCAATAATATCTTGTGTTTGTAGTATTTTTTCACCTTCTTTGGGTCCAATTTCAATAATAGTATTGGAAGGATCTAATCCAAAATGTTTAACAATTGTTTCTACAGCATATTGATCTGAAGGGAAAGCACCAGCTTCCATCAAAATCTTATATCGATCTTTTGTGGGGTGGTAAAAACTCAATAATAGTAAATGAAGGTTTACAGTAAGTGTATTCATTACCGTTACTTCGGCTTCTTTGCAACCTACTATTTTTGAAAGAGGTAATCGTAAAGTATCGTGATAATTTAGCCAGGGGTTCATTCCGCCAAAATACCCACCTATAGCCAACTCATGCCAACTCTTCAATTCTGTTTGAATGGCTTGCTCGGCCTGAATAGGTTGAAGACCCAAGGAGTTTCCACAAAAATAAATTACATCTTTACCATCTTTCTGGGGAAAATGAAACTGTGCTTTAAAAATCGACAATTCGTCTGATGCATCTGATTCTAAAGCAAAATTCTTATCTGTACTAAATCCCTTATGCATAGAAGACCTTTCCTGCAAAGTAAGCATTTTACTGATTTGGATTAAGAGCAACAAAGTAATATCCTGTTTAAGGTAAACAAAAAGTCACGCTATCCTATTTGCCTATCTCAGAAACTGTAAAAGCTAACTATTTGATAGATGGTGTTCAATTGTATAAAGTTTGCCTTATTTTCATTGCTCCAAAACAACTAAAACTATTTGTATGAGAAAATTTCTATTGTTGCTTTTTGTTCTTTTATACCTTGGGTCTTTTGCCCAAAATTCGGCCATAACCAAAGCTAATTATGCACTGGCGGCAAGGTTTTCACCTAAAAAAATTGAGAAACTCATTTTCAGTACCAATGTTGATCCACACTGGCTTAAAAAAAGCGATCGTTTCTGGTATATGTATGAAACCACTGAAGGAAAGAAATGGTATATAGTAGATCCGGTAAAAGGAGAAAAAAAATTGCTATTTGACAATGCAGACCTTGCTGCCAAAATTACCCGTATCGTAAAAGATCCCTTTGAAGCCCAACACCTGGGTTTGGATAGCATGCGGTTTATTAAAGATGAAAACTGGATTCAATTTGAAGTGAAAAGTTCTCAGGAAATTGAGAAAAAAGATACTACAGCAAAAAAAGGAACACCTCCTGTAAAAGAAAAAAAAGTATTCTATTTTGAATATAATTTAACTACCACTGAATTAACAGAATTATCCGATTTCAAAAAACCTAAACGCAAACCCACTTGGGCCTCTCTTTCTCCGGATGGTAATACAATTCTTTTCGGCAAAAAATTTAATATCTTCTGGATGGATAAATCCAACTACGAAAAGGCAATTAAAAATGAAGATGATTCCACTATTGTGGAACACCCATTAACAACAGACGGTGTAGAATATTTTAGTTACGCCAGTGATGGAAATGGAGAAAACAATGTGGATAAAGAAAAGAATAAAAACAAACGAAAATCAGTTTTTGCCTTGTGGTCAGGCGATTCGAAACATTTTACAATAATTCGTACCGATAGTAGAAAAGTAAAAGATCTTTGGGTGATCAATAGTATTGCAGATCCAAGACCTACCCTCGAAACTTATAAATACCAGATGCCGGGTGAAAATGAGGCTCCACAGGAACATTTGTATTTATTCGATATTCCCACTCTTAGCGGTAAAGAAATTAATGTATCTTCTTTCAAAGACCAGAATATATCTACTTGGGCAGATCCGGGTATGATTAATACTCGTGATGATGATTGGAGGCCATCCAAATGGTTGGGTAATAATGACAAATTTTATTTTACCAGAACTAGTCGTGATTTGAAAAAAATTGATGTCTGTGTGATGGATATTAATTCTGGAAACATT
>JAYTSC010000182.1:0-10624 GCA_043745885.1 Bacteroidota bacterium
TGAAGAAGCCTTGGATACCTACATTTTACCCCATCCCTTAATGGGAAAATTAACGCTTCGGGAAATGTTATATTTTACTGCGTATCATGTAGCACATCATCAACAATTGGTTGAAAAAGAGTTATCGGAATTGAAATAAAAAAAAAGAGTGACTCCACTTCGGCCGGATTTGTGTCTTCACAAATCCAGTATGATTACTAATTATTGTTACAAGACTAAAAGTAATGGGCACAAAACGATCTATTCTTGATCTGCTAATAATTATGCATCTTTACTTTGTTATTGTCATTCGAAATGAAATCAGTCTTCAAAAAATTTCTATTTATTCATTGGGACGCAATACTAGCATCTTGTATTGGGTGTCTCTTTATCTATTATTTTACAAGGCATAGTGGCATAGGGATCTCGCCTGATTCTGTTACTTACCTAAGTACTGCAAACAATATCAGAGACCATTTTTCCTTTACAGATTTTAATGGCTTGCCAATGGTTGATTTTCCTTTGGGGTATTCTTCCATACTGGCAATGATTTCACTGCTAACAGGGGCAGAAGTAGTTCAATTGATTCCTATAATAAATGGTTTGTTATTTAGTGGCGTACTAATATTAACCAGTGTAATCATACAAGGATATAACAAAAATTTGCGATTCTTTAAAGCCCTCTTTCTTGCTTTGATGGCCTGTAGCCCCTGCTTACTTGAAGTATATAGTATGTTATGGTCTGAAACGTTTTTCCTCTTTTTAATTTTATTGTTTATTGTGGCCTTACGAAATTATTTATGTTCGCACAACCTCTCTAGTTTACTACTTGTGGTAATTATTGTGAGTGTAGCATTGGTTACGAGATATGCAGGTATTTGTTTACTGGGTACCGGATTATTTTTTTTAATATTTGATGAAGACTTGATACTCAATAGAAAAATAAAATATTGTATTTTTTTTACACTCATTAGTTGTTCCTTATTAGTCACCAACTTGATTCGAAATAGTAAGACTAGCGGACACTTAACAGGCATTAGAGAAAAATCTATCCATTCAGTTAACGAGATCCTTCAACAAATCGGTATTATAATTTCCGAATGGCTACCTTTCTTTAAAAACCAGGAAAGACTAGCTACCTTTTTGTTTATCATCATTCTACTATTCGGAACCCTTTTCCTTTTCTATCGAATTTTACAACAACCATATTTTCATACCTACGAAACCATAGTTCTTTGTTTTTTTGTACTATATGCCTTCTTCATTATAACGATTGCTTCTTTTTCTAGATTTGAAAATTTATCCAGTCGCTTATTATCTCCTTTGTATATTCCTATTTTACTGTTAGTAAGCCAATGGCTGGTTGCTTTACAACCTAGATTAGTAAGAATGAAACGAATGGCTCTGCTGATTTTATTATTAGTTTTTTATGGCGGATTTCACTACCATCATTTCCGATTGAATACAGAAGCATGGGAAGGAATAAAAGATGCAGGAATTCCGGGGTATACAGAAGACTCATGGGCAAAATCACCTGCAATTACTTTTATTAAAGCTAATAAAGACCAGTTTACGGCACCTGTAATTGCTAATGCTAACGATGCAGTTTACTTTTTAACCGGCATCCATGCCCAGTCATTACCACATAAGGAAATAGCTCTAGAAGTAAATGCTTTTTTGCAAAAGAATCCATTTTACCTTTTTTGGTTTGTAGATGGAGAAAATGCAGATTTGGTAAGTATGGACTTTATTAGTAGAAAGAAAAATTTGAGGTTGGTTAAGGAATTAGAAGGAAATCAAATTTTCTTTGTTACTGATAAACCAAGTCAGTCATCTGCTAAATAACTTATTTTTTTATCAGAAGGAAGGATATACTATTTTGAATTAAGTGAATTATGAATATAACCGACTTTTATCACCAATTTATTTTAGGCATACAACAAACAACCTTCTTAGAGTTCATAGGTGTATTTGCGGGCATTGGTAGTGTATGGTTTAGCAGGAAGGAAAATATATTAGTGTATCCAGTTGGGTTGGTAAATACCATTATCTATATCTACCTAAGTATAAAGGGCCATCTCTTAGGTGAAGCAACCGTTAACTTTTACTACACAGTAATGAGTATTTATGGGTGGCATTTATGGTCTAAAAAAGATGAAAAGAATCAGGAAGTTGTTTTACATATATCATTTAGCAATCGGAAAGAGTGGTTACAGCAACTATTATTTTTTGTTACTTTTTATTTAGCCATTTTCGCGGCACTTAGTTGGGCAAAACAAGCTTTTGCTCCTGAAGCCATTCCCTGGGCCGATGCTTTTGCCAGTGCTACTGCTTACACAGGAATGTGGTTGATGGCAAGAAAAAAAGTGGAGAGCTGGATTTGGTGGATAGCAACAAATATCGCTTCTATACCGTTATACTTTATTAAAGGATACGTATTTACGAGTGTGCAGTTTGTTGTGTTGTTATTTTTAGCTGTTGCGGGATTGATTACTTGGATGAAAACAACATCAAAAATTGTGTAGAAACTATGCACAGGCATGTTTGTATTCATTTATAACGCGGGGAGACGCAGAGATATAAAATTATAACGTGACGAAAAAAAGAGAAGGTCTATAGAATTTTAACACAGAATCTCCGCGGTAAAAAATCTTTAAAAAACTAGCTTGTAAACTATGGTTAAAAAAATTGTCATCATAGGTCCTGAATCAACAGGCAAAAGCACATTATGTGAATCCTTGGCACAGTATTTTACTATGCAATGGTGCCCTGAATTTGCCAGAGATTACCTTCTTACAAATGGAATGAAATATAACTTTGATGACTTGTTGAAAATTGCCAAGAGGCAATTGGCCCAAGAGGATGAATATGCTGCCTTGGTTGATAGCCAATGGAAAGAAGTGAAAAGCCATATTTGGGTAAATTCACATACCATACAAACGGTGCATCACCCACCCCTGTTGTTTATTGATACGGATATGTATGTGATGAAAGTTTGGTGCGAATATGTTTTTGAAAAATGTCACCAATTCATCATCGACCAAATTGTTACAAGAGATTATGATTTATACTTACTTTGTTCTACAGACCTGCCTTGGGTAAAAGATACACTTCGTGAGTATCCAGATGAAAAAAACCGAATAGAATTGTATCACATATACAAAGACCTTTTAATTAATCAATCTGTTCCATGGGTTGAAATCAGTGGTTCCTTTGAAGAAAGAACAAAAAAAGCCATTTCTGCTGTGGGAAAACATTTTGGTTAAGCACAAAGGAATTGCCACAGTTACACAGACTTTTTCTGTGTATAACTGTGGCAATTAATCCTACCTAATTTAATTTACTTGAATAAATTAAATAGTTTTTTTATCCAAGAACCGGTATTCCCCTACAACCTCAATATTGAATGAAACTTTGATAGCAGGAAAGCTTGGATTTCTTTATTTTATTAATGCAATAATATCTTCATCATCTTCAATATTATTCATTTCTCTTACTATTTGTGGATATCGCCAGGCAACCCGACTGCTCATCGGTTTTACAGTAAATTTTTTCGGATTCGGTAAACATGCGATGATCGTTGCAGCTTCAGCCCTGCTTAATTTTTTTGCACTTTTGCCAAAATATTTTTGTGCGGCAGCTTCAATACCGAAAATTCCGGGACCCATTTCAATCACATTCAGGTAAACTTCCAAAATGCGCTTTTTGCCCCAGGTCCATTCTATCATTTTGGTAAAATAGATTTCTGGTAGTTTTCTTATATAACGAGTGATTCCACCGCCTTGCCATAAAAAAACATTTTTAGCTACTTGTTGGGTAATTGTACTGGCCCCACCCCCTAAAGGAATCTTAGTTTTCTTCCCCTTCTTTTTAGGTTGCAAACTATGTTCAATGGCGTCCCAGTCAAAACCTCCATGGTCGGGGAAAGTTTGGTCTTCACTGGCGATAGCAGCCAATTTCACATTTCGGGAAATCTCCTCCCAGTTTACATAATTGTGGTGTAAGCCGTAATTTAAACTGTTGTTGATTTGTGTGAGCGTGATGGGCGGCATTAGCCACTTAGTGAGAAGAAGATAAACCAATGAAGACAAAAACATCCCTAACAGGATTCGTTTTGTATAATGCCCACATTTTTCAAGAATCAACTTTTTTTGTAATTGCATGGTAAGCAAGATACAAAAACACAACTAGTTTAAACTTATGCGTGTCAATTATTATTTTCCTATATGAATGGTTTCCATTGTGTACTTCTTACCTAAAGTAATATAGGTTTTATGACTTGCCGATAAAATGGCACCAATCAAAAATACACCGGATGCGATACCCAAGCGGGTAAGATTTTGTGAACTAAAAACTTGTTCGTTTTGTATAAGGCTATTCGTAATATTTAATAAAATATATGCAGCACTTCCCAATGTAAGAAGTGTGCCATTGCTGATAATTCCACTACTAGAATTTCTTTTGGGCATGCCATATATTTCATTCACATGAAATTTCATAAGCCCCATTTTTGCCGTATCAATGGTTGGGAATCCAAATTGGTTAGCTACCTGTACCAAAACAATTTGTTCCATTAAAACCGAATCGTTGTGAATATTTTTAATAATCCCTTGGATCCATTGTTTACTACTGAATTGAAAATTTAGAATACTCCCGGGTACCCAAGATTGGATGGTTTGATTTCTTTGTTTTAATACCAGCAAGTCACTTTGCGCTAATCCTTGTTTGATACAAAAAATAATTAGTAGAACTGTTAGCAGTGATTTCACTAATGGAAGATAAAGGTTGTGAAGCAAATTGTAACAAATATAATGGTAAAGGAATTAAATATAGAGTAGGTAGTTTTAGGAATGAGGGCTTACATCAAAATACCTTAAATCAATTTTTTACCGCAGAGTCGGGGAGACGCAGAGTATGAAAAGTGTCTTTTACCACATTATTAAAATGCGAAGTACCTTATTTTATTTGTTCTCCATAAGCAAGGATGCCCCAGGCCAGCACTATTCCAAACCCTATTAATATAACACCTGAAATTTTATTGATAGTATTAAGAATCTTGGGGGTTAATTTAGAACGTAGTCTTGCTGCCAAAGCAACTTTGGCAATATCTGTTATCAATACAAATGTTAAACAGGTAATAAAAACGATGGCCCTATATTCCAGAGGATGTGGTGTAGTTTGTGAATCTGCCAGGATTGCTGCGGTCCAGGCAAACCAAAAAATGAACACGCCGGGGTTAAGTATGTTGATAAAAAACCCGGAGAGAAAAGTAGCAACAAAATCTCGTTTTCGAAATTTTTTATCGACTAAATTATTACCCTCGTCTGTTTTTACTTTTTTAAAGAATAGCGTATAAACGCCCATTGCCACTAAAAAAATACTACCTGCGACCGCAATAAATGTCCGATGGTTAAGGGCACTATTGAAAAGAGAAGTAAAAAAATTACATACTAAAACCAATGAGATGTCACTTATAGAAATACCTGCAACAAAAATATATCCGGCTTTATGACCGTAATTAATACTTTGTTTTAAGATGGCAAATATGACAGGCCCTACCGAAATAGCCAGAAATATTCCTAATACCAATCCCTTTAAAAGTGGTGTTATCATAAAAATGTATTGTTCTAAGTATTATCGAATGTAGGTTGTATTATTAATAATTCGAAAAGTTGGCATTACCCTTTATCAATTAATCGTTATTTAATAATTTTGGCAGAAAGTATTTTGTCCAGGCCGGGAAATTTTTGATCAAAATAGGCATTACCGTATTTGTAGAGGGAATCCTGAACTATTGCCGGCCTTTTCCCATACTGTCCATTTAGTTTAGCCAGAATATCTATACCCTTAATCACTCTGGCAATAGGTGTATACCCTTTTACACCGGCTCGTGATGCTGTGTCTAATTTAGGATTGTCAACCGTACTAATAAAGATTTGTGTACAGCGATTATTTTTGCCACCCCTTGCAAAAGCAATCATACCTCGTGTATTCTTAATGGTTTGCAGCTCATCTGGTAATTTTTTGGGGTCCCAGAAGCGATTGGTAACTTCATTGGAAGCGACCCCGAATTGGATTACATAATCTTGTTCTACCCTAAAAAATAAAGAATTAGTATAAAATCCGGAACTGATAAGTTGGAATAACCTGTCAACTCCCAAAGGCGACCATTTCCTTTTCGCTTCAATTATAAAATCTCCTTTACTTGTTTTGAAAACAGCCTTAAATGTTTCAGGTGCTCGTAACTGTAAAATCGAAATGTCGGGCTTTTGTGTAAAGCAAATGTGATTAAGAATAAGTAAGAACACTAAACAAAAGAAGTGTTTTTTCATTCCTCGTAATTTGTATGAGATTGTTTGTAAATTTTCTTGTCTTGCAAAAACAATAACCAATCTTCCAACATAGTTCCTTTTAAAACCCTTGGAAATTTATGTTGCCCACCTACTTTACCCTTAGCTTTCATGAATTCCATAAAACGTTGTTCAGTTAAAACCTCAAGTGTAACCTCTTTCAATGCACTTTTTCTCTCAACTGCATAATCATCGTTCAATTCAATAAGTTTTTCGTCAATTAATTTACCTAAAATTGAGGCGTCTACTTGGTCGTTACATGCTACATACCAATGGTGCGCAAAAAAACTTCCATAAGGTACACCGGCAACCGTAAACTCCGGGATACTGATATTGAGTTGTTCGCCAGCTAACTGAATAGCTTTATTCATGTTGTCTACACTTAAATGTTCTCCCACCAAACTTAAAAAATGTTTGGTACGACCCGTAATCACAATCTCACACCTTTCTTTATCAACAAACTTTAGGGTATCACCAATCAGGTAGCGCCAAGTGCCTGCAGCAGTACTGATGAGTAATGCATAATCTTTACCTTCTTCAACTTCATGAATCATTAATGCTTCAGGATTATTGATCATTTCACCATCTTCATTAAAATTTTTCTCGTCAAAAGGCACAAATTCCATAAAAATATGTTCGCCGGTCACTAAACGCATACCGGTAGCATTTTGTCGTTCCTGATAGGCAATAAAACCTTCACTGGCTAAATAGGTTTCAATGTAGGTAATAGGGTGCCCAAGCAATTTTTCGAACCCTTTTTTATAGGGTTCGAAACTGACACCTCCATGAACAAAAAAGGCAAGATGGGGCCATATCTCATGAATATTGTTTAGTTTATATCGGGCTATCACCATTTCAATACACATTTGTATCCATGCAGGAACGCCAATGATAAAGCCAATATCCCATTCAGGAGCTTTTTCAACAATTTCCTGTAATTTTTTATTCCAGTCTTTTTGTTTGGCAATTTTTTTACCGGGTTTGTAAAAAGCCTGAAACCAAAAAGGAGATTTTTTTACAGTTATTCCACTAAGGTCACCGGCAAAATAATTAGTTCCCTTTTGCAAATCAGTACTACCACCCAATGTAAGCCACCCCTTACTAATTGAATTATAAGGAATGTTCTCATAAGTTCTCAAACTAAGCAGCTGTTTAATCATAACAATCTTATTGCCACTTAATAAGTCATTGGTAATGGGAATGTATTTACTTGCCGATTCACTTGTTCCACTACTTAATGCATAGTACCGTATTTTTCCAGGCCAACAGATATCAGCCTTTCCTTCCAATGATTTATGCCACCACTCCTTGTATATTTTATTATAATTGAACGTGGGTACAATTTCTTGAAATTTTTTACCGGGATGTTTACTCAAGAGAATCTCATCAAAGCGGTATTGTTGCCCAAATTCTGTAAACCGGGCTTTTCGTAATAATTTTTTTAAAACTTTCAATTGTTGACTTCGGGGATTGTTCTGAGGTAGTCTTAGCGCTTTTAAAATGCTATTAGGAAGTTTGATATCAAGAATAGCCATCGTTAAAAGATGATTTTGGAAAGCGCAAAGTTAACTCAATTGTATTAATAATGGGATACTTCAAATACAAAGCTCATGCCCTCCGCTTTATTCCTTATGCTTTATGCTTTTAGCTTTCAGCTTTGTGCCTTCAGCTTTCTGCTTTTAACTATAGGCTTTTTCTTACTTTTGCAGCATGTTAAAACAAACCCTAATAAAAGCTACTGAGGCTGGAGCTGCCCAATTAATGCATTTTTTTAATGGGAAGTTTAAAATTAGTAATAAAGAAGGAATTAATAATCTGGTAACCGAAGCTGATCATGCAGCCGAGAAAGCAATTTTTGAAGTGATTCGTAAAAAACACCCTCATCATTATATCTTAAGTGAAGAAAGCGGGGAAATTATTCAAGATTCTACCTATAAATGGATCATCGACCCAATTGATGGTACAGTAAACTTTGCAAATGGTATACCCATTTGCTGTGTAAGTATTGGACTGGAACGAGCGGGTCAAATGATTATGGGGGCAGTATATAACCCCATTTTAAATGAAATGTTTTTTGCACAAACAGGTTTTGGGGCAACTTTAAATGATAAGATGATTAGGGTAAGTGATAAAACCGAAGTGATTAAAAGCTGTTTAGCAACCGGATTTCCATATACATACCTCGATACACCCAATGGACCTTTGCAGGTTTTTGAAAAATTGATTCGTAATGGAGTGCCGGTAAGAAGATTGGGTAGTGCAGCCATCGACCTTTGCTGGGTTGCAGCCGGAAGATTTGATGGTTTCTATGAACATAAACTACAAGCCTGGGATAGCGCTGCCGGATTTTTGATTGTACAGGAAGCCGGAGGAAAAGTAACGGGATTCAAAAGCGAACCCTATTCACCTTATCAACCACATATTATTGCCACTAATGGAAAAATTCATGATGAGCTTGTAGCCATAGTAAATGGCGGAGAATTAAAAGGAGTATAATTATCACCGCCGAGACGCAGAGACACTTCGCGCCTCTCCGTCTCAGCGTTTAAAAAATTACTAATGGAGAATAGAACAGAAATAGCAGAACTTGGTGAATTTGGTTTAATTGATCATTTAACCAAAAATTTCGAAATACACAACGCCTCCACTATTTTAAGTGTTGGCGATGATGCAGCTGTGATAGATCATTTCGGAAAACAAACCGTTATTACTACTGACTTGTTGATAGAAGGGATCCATTTTGATTTAATGTATACTCCTTTAAAACACCTGGGCTATAAAGCAGTAATGGTAAACCTAAGCGATGTATATGCCATGAATGCCACACCCACACAAATTACCATGAGTATTGCCATCAGTAATCGTTTTGGGTTGGAGGCTTTGGATGAATTTTATGAAGGTGTTTTTATTGCCTGCGAAAAACACGGAGTAGACCTGGTGGGTGGTGATACTTCTACTTCTAATAAAGGTTTTATTATTTCTGTTACGGCAATTGGCGAAGTAGTGCCCAATCAATTTGTGAAAAGAAGTACTGCACAAAAAGGCGATCTGATATGTGTGAGTGGAGATGTAGGAGGAGCTTTTCTGGGATTAACCCTTATGGAAAGAGAAAAAAAGATTTATATAGAAAATCCACAGATTCAACCTGATCTTGAAAATGAAAGTTATGTTGTAGGGCGTTTATTAAAACCCGAAGCCAGAAAAGACATCATTGAATTTTTCGAAAAAAATACGATACTTCCTACCGCAATGATTGATGTGAGTGATGGCATTAGCAGTGAAGTATTGCACATTTGTAAACAGAGTAACTTAGGTTGTGTTATTTATGAAGAAAAAATTCCTATCTCTGATGAGAGCCGAAAAGCAGCGTATAAATTTGGTCTTGATCCAACGGTTTGTGCTTTAAATGGAGGGGAAGATTATGAGTTGCTGTTTACGATGAAACAAGAAGATCACGATAAAATTACTTTGAATGAAGAGATCAGTGTTATTGGCTATATGACAGATATAGAAGAAGGTTGCAAGTTGTTGACGAAAGGCGGTAATCGATTTAATATTACTGCACAAGGTTGGAACCCATTTCAGAAATAACAGCCACAATGAAGCAAGACATAAATTCGCTATTATTTTTTCTACTTTTTTCACTATTATTTAGTTCTGTATTTTCACAAAAAATTAATAAAGCAGTTCTCAAGAAATCCTCCGAGTTACTAAAAGAAGATTTTGTTTTATTGCAAAAAATATTAGAAGCCAATCACCCTAGTTTGTATTGGTACACACCAAAGGATAGCCTGGATACTTATTTTCGAGAAGGAATAGCAGGAATCACTGACTCATTAAATGAAGTTCAATTTAAGAACAAGCTTTCTTCCGTAATCAGCAAAATCCGTTGTGGTCATACGTCAGTGTTTTTTTCAAAAGCTTATGCCAAGTATGAAAAAAAATTCCGTAATCCTTCCTTTCCTTTATTAATGAAAGCTTGGGAAGATAGTTTGGTTGTTTTGGGAAGTCTTTTTCGGCAAGACTCTATTTTTAAACCGGGAACGATCATTACCGGTATCAATGGACGAAGTAATAGACAATTACTAGACAGTTTTTTTCAATTTATTTCCTCTGATGGTTATGGTTATAATTATAAAAATCAAACGGTTAGTAACAACTTTCCCGGCTGGTATAAAAATATTATAGGATTGGATAGTTCTTACCAAGTTACCTATATAGATACCTTGGGAAAAGAAAGAATGGCAAACATTAAAAACTTTAATCCGATAGTAGAAGCGACTGTAAAAGAGAAA
>JAYTSC010000183.1:0-2911 GCA_043745885.1 Bacteroidota bacterium
CTTGAGATGTGAGTATTTCAATACTAAATTGTTCAGATAGAAATTTATCTATATCTGCTTTTGTATTGAAAGAAGCAAAGCTTTCATAAAATGTTTCACAACTGATAGCGGCAATCATTGCAGCATCCTCTTCACTTGCAAATCTGATCTTGATTTCATTCATTATTCAAAAATAAATAAATGCAAGTTACAATTGCTATTAAAAAAAATAATAAATACTAAATCACCAATTCACTGATAATTTGAATGAAGAAATCTGAGAATCTGTGGCAATAAATATTACTATTAAAAGCTATCTAAGTAGCTAATTCAATGACCATTGCACTGGCCCCGCCACCTCCATTACAAATACCTGCAGCACCTATTTTACCACCATGTTGTTTTAAAACATTAATAAGTGTAACAATAATTCTGGCTCCGCTACAACCCAATGGATGGCCAAGTGAAACAGCACCTCCATGAACATTTACTTTGGCAGGATCTAGTTTCATTTTTTGCGTATTAGCAATTCCAACAACTGCAAATGCCTCATTTAATTCAAAAAAATCAATTTCACTCATCTGTAATCCAGCCTTAGAAACTGCTTTAGGAACAGCCAATGAGGGGGTAGTCGTAAACCATTCAGGGGCTTGTTCAGCATCAGCATAACTTCGAATAATTGCAATGGGCTTTATTCCCATCGCATCAGCTTTCTCCTTACTCATTAACACCAAAGCTGCTGCACCATCATTCATAGTAGACGCATTTGCAGCCGTTACGGTTCCATCTTTAATGAAAGCCGGTTTTAATTCGGGGATTTTATCAAACTTTACATTAAAGGCTTCTTCATCTTTATCAAACACAATAGGGTCTCCCTTACGTTGTGGAATTATTACCGGTACAATCTCATTAGAGAAATATCCGTTTGCCCAAGCGGCTTGACTTCGTTTATAACTTTCAACAGAAAAAGCATCTTGCTCTTCTCTGGTAATATTATTTTCTTTTGCACAGAGTTCGGCAGAATTGCCCATTGCACAATTATGGTAAACATCTGTTAGTCCATCCTTGGCTAAACCATCGATCATACTAACATTACCATATTTATTCCCCCAACGCATATTGGGACTATAAAATGGAACATTACTCATACTTTCCATGCCTCCTGCAACGATAATATCTGCATCCCCTAAAAGAATTGCTTGTGCCGCCTGTGCTATGGCCTTCATTCCACTTGCGCAAACCTTATTTACAGTGGTAGCGATAACTTGATCGGGAAGGCCTGCAAACTTAGATGCTTGACGGGCTGGAGCTTGTCCCGTATTTGCCTGAATAACACAACCCATTAATACTTCCTGAACATCCCCAGGCTGTATCCCTGCTTTTACAACAGCTGCTTTTATGGCAATAGCACCTAATTGTGTGGCCGAAATATCTTTTAAACTTCCTCCAAAACTACCGATAGGTGTTCTTACAGCTGATACAATATAAACAGTTCTTTTGTGCATAATTATTATTTAAAGTACAAATATAACACTTAGACTAACGATCATTAGCTAAAAATGGGAAAGAAGACATTTTAAAAACGGGATTTTTCCCGTTTTCTGTTTTGATTCAAATTCTTAGTTTTGTAAACTAATAAGTACTTCATGTCAGAAAATGCAACTTTTTTATAAATTATTAATCCTTTAAATAAATGAGAAATCAATTTAATAATAAACAAACCCATTACAAAAAACGCCCTTTTTTATTCTTGATAATAGTCCTTTTTCATTTCTTATTTGGAATAACAGCTATTTTGGCATCTATCAAAATGTCCACATCCTCAGTTACAGAAGCAAAGATGATTGCAGGAATTATTTTTATTATTTCTATTTCACTTTTTGCATGTACGCAACCTGATTTTAAAAAACATAAAATTGAAAGTAATTGGCCCTTTCTTGATAAATTTATTAATAGCTAATTAATTCCATTTTAGCAGCCCATTTCAGATTATAAAGCCTATACTTCCATTACCTATTACTTTTTTGTTTTGATTCCGGTTTATTGTCATTAATTTAGCAGAATGGATACGATAACAGACCTCCGACTGGCTGTATTAATTGATGCCGACAATGTTCCGTATGCCAACATAAAAGAAATGTTGGAAGAATTAACCAAATACGGTACCCCAACTTTTAAACGGATTTATGCAGACTGGACTAAACCTACTGTTAGTGGATGGAAAACAGTTTTATTGGAAAATGCCATTACACCCATTCAGCAATATAGCTACAGTTCCGGGAAGAATTCAAGCGATAGTGCCATGATTATTGATGCCATGGATATTTTATATTCAGGGAAAGTAGATGGGTTCTGTATAGTATCCAGCGATAGTGATTTTACTCGTTTAGCCATTAGACTAAGAGAAGCGGGGATGAAAGTAATTGGTATTGGTGAAAAAAAAACCTTAAAACCATTTATTACTGCTTGTGATAAATTTATTTATCTTGAAATTTTGAAAGTACAGGAGCATACACCGCAAGAAAAAAATGAGACAACAGATATCAAGAAACATATTAAACAAAACAGTTCCCCATTAAAAAAAATAGATGCTGATTTGATACGTTTGCTTCGTGATAGTATTGCGGATATTGCCGATGAAGAAGGCTGGGCCTATCTTGGAAACTTGGGTAGTACCCTTTTAAAGAAGAAACCGGACTTTGATTCAAGAAATTATGGTTTCTCCAAGTTACTTCCATTAATAAAAAGTATGAATCGATTTGATATTGATGAAAGAGAAACAGGGAAACAAAATATCAAACATGTGTATTTGAAGATTAGGGAGGGGAAGCCACAAGTTAGAAGTTAGAGAACGATTATTTATATACAGAAATTATTAAATACTAATTATTAATGGCTAATTAATTGTATCCCTGTTTTGGTAAATGCAATT
>JAYTSC010000184.1:0-1926 GCA_043745885.1 Bacteroidota bacterium
AATGCTTTTAAAGAACATGATAAAGCGAAGTTGAAAATTATAAAGGAGGGATGATGACAATAAAAAAGCTAAAAAATCTTTTTGCCTCCGTGCCAGTTCCGGCAACACCCATCATGGGATGAGATATGCAGGCGAAAAACTCTTTAGCAATGCAAGTATACCAAAAATTGATAAAAGATACTATCCAATACCATTTTCATAACAAAAATAGTATCAATTACTTGCAGATTTTTCATTTGGCCTAACTTAAAGCTAACACTTGTTATCCTTTGCCCTCAATACTGTAAATTTGCCATTGAATTTAAAACAGATGCATGTCCTATACCCCCAAAAATAAGATTCGTATTGTAACTGCCGCCAGTTTATTTGATGGCCACGATGCGGCTATTAATATTATGCGCCGGATTCTACAAGCAAAAGGTGCTGAAATTATTCACCTCGGACATAACAGAAGTGTATCTGATATTGTTGAATGTGCTATTGAAGAAGATGTGCAAGGTATTGCCATCACCAGTTACCAGGGTGGCCATGTTGAGTTTTTTAAATATATGAAAGACCTACTGGAGCAAAATGGTTGTGGTCATATTAAAATATTTGGTGGCGGTGGTGGAACCATTTTGCCCGAAGAAATCAGGGTACTGCATCTATATGGCATTACCCGCATTTATAGCCCCGATGATGGCCGACACATGGGATTAGAAGGAATGATTGAAGACGTAATTAAACAATGCGACTTCTCCCTAAACGGTAATGGCGACTACAAAAACCCCATGACCTTAGGTGAGGCAAAAGATGTTCGTAAAGTAGCCCGCCAAATCACCAACGCCGAAAACGGCCTCCCAACCACAAACCACAAACCACAAACCACAAACCACCCCTGTCCTGTTCTCGGCATTACTGGCACAGGTGGTGCCGGAAAAAGTTCCGTTACGGATGAGATTGTGCGTCGTTACCTGCATTCGTTCACAGATAAAACCATTGCAGTCATTTCTGTTGATCCATCAAAGAAAAAAACTGGCGGTGCATTATTAGGTGATCGTATTCGAATGAATGCCATTTCTCATGGACGGGCCTATATGAGAAGCCTGGCAACTCGTGAAGACAATAAGGCCCTTAGTGCACATGTTCAGGAAGCCATTGATATTTGTAAAGTAACCGGGTTTGATTTTATCATTCTTGAGTCTGCTGGTGTTGGACAAAGCGATGCCTCCATTCTGGATTACTGTGATGTGAGTATGTATGTGATGACACCGGAATATGGTGCAGCTTCACAGTTAGAGAAAATTAATATGCTGGATTATGCAGACGTTGTTTGCATTAATAAATTTGACAAAGCCGGTGCTTTAGATGCTTTGCATGATGTTCGTAAACAGTTTAAGCGCAACCATAATTTATGGAATGCCAAAGATGAGGATTTACCAATTGTAGGAACCATTGCTGCACAATTTAATGATGCCGGTGTAAATGATTTGTTTGAGAAACTTTTCGATACCATTGAAGCGAAATGTCGGGTAAGTTTTTCGGATAAACAGCTTCAAAAAAATCCGAATCATAAGGAAGAATCTACTACCACCAAATCACAGATTATTCCACCCAAACGGGTTCGTTATCTATCTGAAATAACGGAAAGTAATAGAGAATATGATGCATGGGTAATAGAACAGTCCTCTATTGCTTCAAAACTGTATCAAATTTCTGGGACAATTCAGGCTTTTGAAAATATTCATTCTGAAAAAAATGCGAATACCCTTGTTTCTATTAGAGAAATAAAAGCACATTTTGAAAAACTATTGCATCCCGACTGCCAAAAATTTTTAGACCAATGGCCTGCCATTATCAAAAAATACAGATCCGATTTTTTTGAATACAAGGTCAGAGATAAAGTAATTAAACAACCATTAACAGTTACCTCTTTAAGTGGAACAA
>JAYTSC010000185.1:0-3292 GCA_043745885.1 Bacteroidota bacterium
AAGGTTTTCTACAGCTGAATAGGTTCTACGCATTGGATTAAATTCTAGCCATAGTTGTCTAAAATAATTAGCAGACAAATTCATATAAATGGTTCCCGAGGACTGATAACCTATACCTAGGCTGAATGCTTCCTGCGGTGTACCACTTACACGAAAATTTTTTGAATAAATAACTGATTTCTCAAGCACATCAATGCTATTATCTGCACTAACAGCTACTTTTTGACGGCTGGTATAATAATAGCTGCCTGCAGATACTGCTGCATTCAGTGAGATACTTTTATTTAGTTTCCATTCTAACCCTAATTCTGACCCAAAATGTAATTTATCAATGCCTGACAATGCATAGTTTACAAAATTTCGATATCCATCATGATAAAATGTTATCACTTTCATTCCATCAACAAACTTTGTAAAATAGGCACTTAGTCGAATTTTAATGGCAGGTGCATTCCAAATATAACCGAACTCAGAAGAGTAGATTTGTTCATTCTCCTTCGTTTTTTGTTGGGTATCTCTTGTTCTGGGCGAAATAAACAAGTCGTCAAATTGTGGTGCTTTGCTAAAAATTACTGTATGTAGATACACATATTTTCTTCCATTTATTTTATAAGTGATCCCTCCTTTTAAGCCAAAATTTGTAAACTCATTTAAAACAGACTTGCCATAAGAATTCTCCGGAAATAATCCGTTTTTCATTTTACCATCACGTTGATAGCCATGATATGTGAGTTCACCGGCGATAAAAAAATCAACCTTCCTTTTTGTGCCATTTAATTGCACCCAACAACTTGCTTGCTGATTCATTACAGTATAATCATGACCATAAATGTCTCCCTTATTCAGTATTCGATTTGGGCGGTTTAGATCATTCTGAATAACTATTTCATTATTAGGAAAGTCTCTCTCTGCAAATTGGTTTCGATCTACAAAAAAATCTCCACCCAACAGATCATTCACTTTTTTATAATAATGAGATTGTTGCATTTGGAAGGAAGCACCTATTGTCAGCAATAAAGTCAAATTCAGTCGGGTATTGAAAACAGTGTTTACTTGTATATTTTTTATTCCGGCAACCCTTTCTTGCAAAATATAATGTGAGCGAAGTCCTGTTCTTGATTTGCCAACCTCTCCATCTACTTCCGTAACAGTTTCCCTGCTATTACTGTTTACTTCATACAAATGATTCCAATTAATCTGGCGTAAGGATTCAGATTCTTTCATGTTGTTTGCTACTTGTATTCCTACCAAAGAATCATTTTGAAAACTTGGTAAATAATGGTAATAGTCCGGTCTGGGATCCGGTGCTTTATACCAATCGAGTGAAGTGCTGCTTTTTTCACCAATGATGCATCCGATCGTTGTTTGTAAAGTTGTATGGTTATTTATTCTGTATTCATCAATAAGCATCGCTACTGGTTGATGCGTTTTACCCATATTTGCATTTCTTTTTACTCCTCCTTGGAAACCCCAGTAAGGATTGTAAAAAGGAGTATTTGCCAATAGAACAGATTCTTCCAATACCGGTCCCTGCCTGCCATTTATCACCGAACTGCCAAAAAAAAGTATTGATAACAAATGATCTTCATGAATGCTTTTATCAACAGCTATAAAATAACTGCCACCTTGGTAATCTGTGCCGGGTACATATCCTTCTGCAGCAAAACGGTAACTTCCGGATATAGAATACGACCACCCCTTTTTGTTCATACCCATACTTTTCGTAAACATCCATCGATGGTTATAACTACGGTTTGAGAAAGAATAACTAACTAGTGTTTGTGCTCTTTGTTTAGAAGCACGCATATCAATACTTACCATATTTCCTATATTTCCAAATGATAGTTCCCCGGGCCTCAGGCCTAAAACAAGTTGGGTATTTTTAGTAACTTCATTTAACCCACTCCATAAACCCCACTGCGTGTTTCCATCGGTTAGGCTATTCATATTCATTCCATTAATATGCGTGGTAAACAGGTCAGCATCATAGCCCCTCATTTTAAATCGAAGTGCATTAAAATGAAAACTAGCAGCGGTTAAAAACACATCCCGGTTGGCTGAAAGCAAGGAAGGAATAAAAGGCATATTACTTTCTGAACGCTCACTTTCATTTATGGCAATAATGGGAAGATCATATACCTGATCCTCTCTTAATAAAACTGTATTGGCACTATCCTTGAATTTGTTTTTTACAATTTGGCGCTGCACTTCTGTTTGTCCATGAACTTCTAATTGCAGACATACAAAAGCCAGTAGCCACAATACTTTACACATGGCATTTAGTGTTATTAATTAAAAAAATAAGGGGAGTAAATAATAGATACAAACAAACAGGATATAAAAATAGTTAATTGTTTTTCTGAAATGAAATTTCTTTCTCAAATTGCGGCAAATACTCAATCAAAAATGTTTGCAACACGGTAAGTTTGTTGAAATATTTTTCATGAAAACCTTTGCCTTGTTATTCCTATTATTTTTTTGTGTTCTCAATGGTTCAAGTCAAATAAAAAATTACAAGGCCTGTGTGGTTGCTTTTTATAATTTGGAAAATTTCTACGATACCACAAATAATCCAATAGTTAATGATGATGATTTTACACTTGGCGGAATAAAAAGATATACAAGAGAAATTTATACAGATAAAGTTTCGAATCTGGCAACAGTAATTAGCATGATTGGTATTGACATATCTAGAAATGGACCTGCACTTTTGGGTGTTGCCGAAATAGAAAATGACACTGTTTTAACTGATCTTATTCACCATTCATTATTAAAAAACCGGCATTACCAAATCATCCATTTCGATTCAAAAGATATCCGGGGGATTGATGTGGCCCTGCTTTACGATCCAAAAATATTTATCCCTGAAAATGCTGAAAAGCTCTTTGTTAAACTTCCGGGAAATAGCAAGAATGCCTATTACACCCGAGATATTTTATATGTCAAAGGTTGGCTAGGCGGCGAAAAAATTCATGTGTATGTTAATCACTGGCCAAGCCGTAGAGGTGGAGAGGAAAGAAGTACTCCTGCCCGCAAAGCTGCTGCTCTCGTTTGTAGAAATCATATCAATCGCATTTTGCAAGAAGAACCCAATGCTAAAATTATTGTCATGGGTGATTTTAATGATGACCCGGATAGCCCAAGTATTACCAAGTATTTACAAGCCAAACCAACTATATCAGCAACAAAACTGGGAGAACTGTATAATCCTTGGGCAATTCTATATGAAAAAGGTATAGGTACTTTAGCCAATAGGGATAGCTGGGGGCTTTTTGACCAAATTATCATTTCA
>JAYTSC010000186.1:0-4077 GCA_043745885.1 Bacteroidota bacterium
AAAATTAAAAGCTTACAAGTAGGTCGTCTGTTTTAATTTTTACTTTTTATTGTTGACTTTTTATTTTTATCTATTTTCTTTTGTTAATCTCATCCCGAATAGAAATGGCACGTATGTAGTCCTCATGTTCCAAAACATCATTAAGGAGTTTTTGGAGTTCTTCCAAATTTAAGGCACTTAGATCGTCTCTGCCGCTACCTGTTTCCTCAATACCAACAGGTTCGCCTTTTGTTTTCTTACCGGCTCCTTCTTCCATTAAAATCCCGGCATTTTCTAATATGTGTTCATAAGTATAAATAGGGCAACCAAACCGAACGGCTAATGCGAGTGCGTCGCTGGTTCTGCTATCAATTTCAACGGTATCATTTTCTGTAAAGCAAACTAATTTTGAATAAAAAATCCCTTCTTGTAAGTCGTGAATGATAATTTCCTGAAGTTCTACATTAAAAGCATTCATGAAGTTTTTCATTAGATCATGCGTTAAAGGTCTACTGGGTTGCATATGTTCTAATGCTACTGCAATAGCTTGTGCCTCAAATCCTCCAATCACAATGGGTAAGCGACGTAACCCATTTATTTCACCTAATACTACTGCATAGGAATGGGTTTGTGTGATACTGTGTGAAAGGGCCACTATTTCCAGTTCAATCTTTTTCATACTGACAACGAAAGTAATTTAATTTAAAATATGAAATACAGGATGTTCTCTGAATTATCATATATAACATTAATAATTATATATCAAAAACCTAATGATTCCAGTGGGGCTAATATTGCTTCCTTGTTCATCTGTTCTTGTTTTCGTAATTTTGCAGAATGCATTATGTTTCAGCCGAAGGTTTGACGAAGAGTTATGGAATTAACCCATTATTTAAGAATATTTCATTTCACATTAACGAAGGGGATAAGGTTTCATTGATTGCACGAAATGGCGTTGGAAAGTCAACCTTGCTTCGTATTCTAAGTGGGGAAGAAAAGCCCGATTCCGGAAAGTTATTCATCCATAAAGATGTAACTGTTGCATTATTTGAACAGGATCCTAAATTTGACGAAGGGAAAACCGTTCTGGAAAATATTTTTCATACCAATCACCCGGTGATGAACGTAATAAGAGAGTATGAGATGGCAAGTGAAAGTGAAGACGGGGACGCCCTTGTTGAACTTTTCGGAAGAATGGATGACCTGAATGCCTGGGACTTTGAGGTTAAAGTAAAACAGATCTTAACAAAATTAAATGTACATCATCTCGAACAAGCAGTTAGCGACCTCAGCGGGGGGCAACGGAAACGAGTTGCATTAGCCAAGACACTGATTGATATCGGTTTCGATCATAAACATACTTTGTTAATGATGGATGAGCCTACCAACCACCTCGATGTTGAAATGATTGAGTGGTTGGAAAATTACCTGAACCAAGAAAATGTGACCCTTTTATTGGTAACACACGATCGGTATTTTTTGGATGCGGTTAGTGAAGAGATTTGGGAATTGGAAAGGGAGAATATGTACGTATATCGTGGCGATTATGAAAATTATGTAGAAAAGAAAGCTGCCCGTATAGAAAGCGAATTATCCAGTATTGATAAGGCTAAGAATGAGTACAGAAAAGAACTGGAATGGATGCGTAAGCAACCCAAAGCCAGAACCACAAAAAGTAAAAGCAGACAGGATAATTTTTATGATGTAGAAGCCAGGGCAAAGCAAAAAATTGAAGATGTACAAGTTCAGCTCCAGATTAAAATGAGTCGCTTGGGTGGTAAGATAGTGGAAATGAAAAAAGTGTATAAAAGCTATGGGGATCTTCCGATTTTAAAAGGCTTCGATTATAATTTCAGTAAAGGAGAAAGAATTGGGATTATTGGAAAAAATGGGGTTGGGAAATCCACATTTTTAAATATGTTACAAAAACTGGAAATACCCGACAAAGGAAAAATAAATGTAGGGGATACAGTGGTCTTTGGAAATTTCTCGCAACAAGGGTTGGTGATAAAAGAAAACTTACGGGTAATTGAATATGTAAAAACATTTGCTGAAAACTTTCCCTTAGCAAATGGTGGTAGTTTAAGTGCAGCGCAATTTTTAGAGTTATTTTTATTTTCTCCGGATAAACAATACACTTACCTGAATTCATTAAGTGGGGGTGAAAAAAAACGTTTACAACTTTTAACAATTCTCTTTGCCAACCCTAATTTTTTAATTCTTGATGAGCCTACTAATGACTTAGACTTGCCTACATTGGCTGTTTTAGAAAGATTCCTAAATGAATTTCAGGGTTGTATTTTAATTGTTAGTCACGACAGGTATTTTATGGATAGGTTGGTTGATCATTTGTTTGTTTTTGAAGGTGAAGGAGAAGTGAAGGATTTTCCGGGTAACTATACGCAATACAGGATATGGCAAAAAGATAATGAGAAAAAAGAAAATAAATGGGATGTATTGGAAGCTAGAAAGAGTAAGGGAGAAACGACAGAGACAGCAGTGATAAGTCGAGATTCGTCAGAAGTAAAAACCGATTCTACGGTTAATGGCATAAAAAAGAAAATGAGCTTTAAAGAGAAACGGGAATTTGAATTGTTGGAAAAAGAGATTCCTGCTTTAGAAGCCGAAAAGAAAAATATTTCAGAAAAAATGAGCTCCGGAAATATGGGTTTTGAAGAACTTCAAAAACTTAGTGATCGGATGATTGCTTTATCAAACGATTCTGGAGAGAAGGAATTGAGATGGCTGGAATTGAGTGAGCTAAGCTGAATATTATTTTACATGTTTAATTTTAAATGTTGAATGACTACACATTTAAAATTCAACATGTAAAATTAAAAATAATTTTTAAACAAAACTAATCAGTTCCACATCGAAAATCAGTGTACTGTTTGGCCCAATCTGGGCACTCACTTGTCTATCTCCATAACCTAAATGAGGGGGAATAAAAAAACGCCATTTGCTGCCGATGGGCATTAACTGCAGCCCTTCTGTCCAACCCTTAATAACCATATTTAATGGAAAAGAAGCCGGTTTCCCTCTTTGAACCGAGCTGTCAAATATGGTTCCATCAGTAAGGGTTCCATGGTAATGACAGGTTACTTCATTGTGCGCAAAAGGTTTTTCTCCGGTACCCGAAACCAGCACCTCATATTGCAGTCCACTTGGCAATTCAATGACTTCTTTTCTTAATTTATTGCTTGCCAAAAAATCTTGTCCGCTAACCAAGTTTGCATTGGCTTTTTCTGCATTTAACTGTGCTAATTGATCAGATACACTCATATTATTTATTTCTGGCAAATGTACGCATTGGTTGACTATTTATACAATTGAAAAAAAATCAGTTAAGAATCTTCCTACAATTGTTCATTCTTTGATAGCTTGATTCAAACTACTAAATTCAAACAGCCTATTTTATTTTACATTAGCTTCTAAAAAATCTATTGTCCGTTTCCAGGCATGTAAAGCGGCATCTGCATTATATCGAGCTTCTGAAGTATCGTTATGAAAGGCATGGTTTACCCCTTCATAAATATATAATTCATATTTAGTACTTGCTTTTTTAAGGGCTTCTTCATAAGCGGGAATTCCTACATTTATTCTTTCATCTAAGCCGGCATAATGTAGTTGGACAGCAGCTTTGATTTTTGGTACATCTACCGTATCCGGTTGTTTTCCATAAAATGCAACTGCGGCGTTCAATGCAGGAACATTTACAGCGAGTTGATTGGCTAGGCCGCCTCCCCAACAAAAGCCTACACACCCAATTTTACGATTTCCTTCTTTTCTGGCTTTTAAAAATGTAGCAGATTTGATGAAGTTATTTAGGTTTTTTTTCTGATCTAGCGTTGAGATTAGTTTTCTTGCTTCATCCTCATCAAATGGGGTACCTCCTGATTCAGAAAGGGCGTCAGGGGCCATTGCAAAAAAGCCTGCTTTGGCTAATCTTCTTGTTACATCTTTAATATGATCGTTTAGTCCCCGGTTCTCATGGATAACCATAACGCATCCAAAATTCGATTTCTTTTTCAATTTAGCAGTATAGGCAAACATGGTTACTCCATCACAGTCGTATGCAATGGTTTCGGTATCCAACTC
>JAYTSC010000187.1:0-1551 GCA_043745885.1 Bacteroidota bacterium
TCTTCGCTAAGGTTATTGATCATTTTTACAGCAGTTGCCAAAACGGTTTCCTCGAAATATTTACTGTTGGTTATTGAGTTGGTAAAAATTTCAATAAATCCTTGTCCAACTAAATAACCAGCTAATTTATCTTTTAAAGTTTCTTTAATGGCCATTTGCTCTATTGCGGGGCTAATGGTGATGGTAGCAGGAATTTCTATATTATCTAACCCATCAATCCGTAATATTTCTTCAACAATATCTGCGGGAAGTGTAATATCCGGTTTACTGTAAGGTACGGCAACCCTTAATTCATCCTGTCCTTCTCGTACAATATCAAAACCTAGACTAACCAATATTTTTTTGATGGTATCTGAATGATAATTTTTCCCGCTTAACTTTTTTAAGTAGTGATTTTTTAGGGCAACTTCTATTTTAGGTTTTGGATGGGGATACACATCAATTATTTCACTTGTAATTTCTCCACCGGCAATTTCTTTAATTAATAATGCTGCACGCTTTAATACATTCACCGTATTAGAAATATCTACTCCTTTTTCAAAACGTGTTACTGCATCCGTTCGAAGATCATGATGCATGGAAGTTTTACGGATGCTTATTGGATGAAACCAGGCGCTTTCTAAAAAAATACGGGTAGTACTACTTTTCACGCCACTATGTAATCCGCCATATACCCCGGCGATACACATGGGTTCGCTGGCATTACAAATCATTAAATCTTCACTGCTTAATTTTCTTTCTTTTTCATCTAGTGAAATAAATTTTGTGTCTTGTGCCAAATTTTTAACGATGATGGCATTTCCGTTTATGGCATCTGCATCAAATGCATGAAGGGGTTGACCGGTTTCATGTAAGATGAAATTGGTTATATCTACAATATTATTAATAGAACGGATTCCAATGGCTGCCAACCGATCTTTTAACCATTTTGGCGAATCGCTTACAGATACGCCGCTGATACTTACTCCTGAATATCTTTGACAAGCTTCCTGATTTTCAATAGTAACTTTTATGGGCAGTGATTGTTTATCCGATTTAAATCCATTGGCAAATGGCAATTTAACCCTTGCCTCATTTTGGTGATGTGTTAAATAGGCGCAAATGTCTTTAGCCACTCCAATATGACTCATAGCGTCCATTCGGTTAGGCGTAAGTCCTATTTCATAAATCCAATCGGAATAGGGTTGAAAATAATCAGCTGCAGGAGAGCCAACTTTTGCATCAATTGGTAAAATAATTATTCCATCATGATTTGTTCCAATGCCAATTTCATCTTCAGCACAGATCATTCCATGGCTTTCTATACTTCTAATTTTAGCAATCCGCATGGTAAGCGGTTCGCCTATTAATGGATAGATAGTTACCCCAACTGATGCAACCACTACTTTTTGACCTACCGCTACATTATTGGCACCACACACAATTTGTAAAGGCTCTGCAGCCCCGGTATTTACTTTGGTGAGCTTTAATTTATCGGCATTTGGATGTTGTGTACATTCCAAAACTTCTCCAATAATTAATCCTGCCAAACCACCTTTAATACTTTCATAT